>NZ_LMNJ01000052.1:0-189663 GCF_001423325.1 Methylobacterium sp. Leaf113 | reverse complement strand
GCCAGAACAGGTCCGCCATCGCCGCCTCCGTGCTGCAAACGGCGGCTCTGAATCACAAAACCAGAATTCTCGCAACGTCTTGGTTCGGTTCACACCCTAGGGGACCACCTGCGTGGCCGGCGCCGAACCGGTCAAAATAGCCAGGACCGAACTCGGGGCATGGATGGAGCCGACCACGATCGAAAGGCGACTTTCGCGAGCCAGCGCGAAGGCTGCGGTGTCCATTACTTTCAAGTCGCGAGCGATCGCCTCATCATGGGTCAGACGATCGTAGCGTGTCGCGGTCGGATCGCGCTTCGGATCGGCGGAATAGACCCCGTCCACCTGGGTCGCCTTCAGCACCGCGTCACAGCGCAACTCGGCGGCGCGGAGTACGGCGGCGGTATCAGTCGTGAAGAAGGGATTACCGGTGCCCCCAGCAAGGACAATGACCTGACCCTTGTCGAGGTGGTGCAGGGCAGGCTGACGCGCAAAGGTTTCGCAGATGGTCGGCATTGAGACGGCGGACATGGTGCGTGCCGGCACGCCCGCAGCATTCAGGGCCGTTTCCAGAGCCAGAGAGTTCATCACCGTGGCCATCATGCCCAGGGAATCACCAGTAGCCCGGTCGATCCAACCAGCCGCCGAGATACGGGCACCGCGGATCATGTTGCCACCTCCCACCACCAGGGCGATCTGGAAGCCGGCCTCGCGCGTGCGGGCGATGTCGTCGGCGATGCCCGCGAGCGTCGGCGGGTGAAGCCAATAGCCATCGGGAGCAGCCAGCGCCTCGCCCGAAAGCTTCACGAGTACGCGGCGAAACGGTGCGGTCTCCGGCATCGAGCCAGTCCCCTCTAATCCGGCCTGGATCAGGTCGGAGAGCCAATCGGAAGCGGGGGGTGTCTAGCCCAACGGAGGCCTAAACGTCGAGGGGCAGCGGCATCCCTGCCGCTGCCCCTCTCATTTCCGAAGCAAAAATGCTCGAAATTTCAGATCAGCGTGAAAGGCTCGCGACTTCAGCCGCGAAATCCGGCCCCTCGTCCTTCTCGATACCCTCGCCGAGCGCATAACGCACGAACGCGGTGAGCTTGACCGGCGAACCAGCCTTGCCCTCGGCTTCCTTCAGAACTTGGCTGATCGTCTTGGAGCCGTCGTGGACGAAGGGCTGCTCCAGGAGGGTCACCTCCTTGTAGTAGCTCTTCAGGCCGCTCTCGACGATCTTGGCGAGCACGTTCTCGGGCTTACCGGCGTTTTTCTCGCGCAAGATGTTAATCTCGCGGTCGAGCGTGCCCTGATCGACGCCAGCAGCATCGAGAGCCACCGGGTTAGTAGCGGCAACATGCATGGCGATCTGGCGGCCGAGGGTGGAGAGCACCTCGACATCGCCCTCGGACTCGAGCGCGACGAGCACGCCGATCTTGCCAAGACCCTCGACCACCTGGCCATGGACGTAGGAGGCGATAACGCCCTTGGTCACGTCGAGCTTAGCAACTCGGCGCAGAGTCATGTTCTCGCCGATAGTAGCGATGAGGTTGGCGAGACTTTCCTTAACCGTGGTCGTCGCACCCGGGAACGTGGCGGCCTCAAGGCCTTCCAGCGTGCCGTCGGTGTTCAGCGCAAGTTTGGCGGCTTCACGAACGAAAGCCTGGAAGCTGTCATTGCGGGCGACGAAATCGGTCTCCGAGTTCACCTCCACGATTGCGGCATGGTGACCCGCCGACTCGACGGCGACAAGGCCCTCAGCGGCCACGCGGCCAGCCTTCTTGGCGGCCTTGGCGAGGCCCTTCTTGCGCAGCCAATCGACCGCAGCTTCGATGTCGCCGTCGGTCTCGTTCAGAGCGCCCTTGCAGTCCATCATGCCCGCGCCGGTCTTTTCGCGGAGCTCTTTCACCAGTGCGGCGGTGATGTTGGCCATGGCCGGTCCTTTCCGTGTCGTATGAAATACGAAGTGTGATGAAGCGCGGGTCGTTCGAAACTTGTGTCCGCCGAAACGCGTCGTGTTTGGTAGGCAAGACACTCTGGAAGTGAATGAGCCCGGCGCTCTTGGAAAGCACCGGGCTTCAGCTTCGATTGTCGGATCTGCCGATGGCGGCCCAATGACGGGCCGCCGATGCGGGATCAGGCGGCGGCAGCGGCCTCGACGAAGCCGCGAGCCTGATCGACCCAGCCATCGCGCCCGATGCGGCCGTTCAGCTTCAGATCGGCATCGACCTTGGCGACATCATCCGCGCTCATCGCGGCAAGCTGCCAGTAGTGATAGATTCCCGCCTCGTTGAGCTTCTGGACAATCTGCGGACCAGCGCCATGGAGCTTGGACAGATCGTCCGGAGCACCGCGAGGGGCCGAAAGCAGTTCGAAGTGCTCGGTCGACTCCACGAGGGCAGCGACGTCGGCCTGCGTGACCGAACCGGACTCGACGGAAGCCGCCGCGTCGTCGTTGGCCGGAAGCTCCTCGGCGACCGGCTCCTCGGAAGCACCGAGATCGATACCCATCGAGCCCTGGCCGCGCGAGATGCCGTCGATGGCAGCACGAGCGATCAGGTCGCAATACAGCGCGATGGCGCGGCCCGCGTCATCGTTGGCCGGCACAACGTAGGTGATGCCGTCCGGGTTGCAGTTGGTGTCGACGATGGCTGCCACCGGGATACCAAGACGCTGGGCCTCCTTGATCGCGAGCTGCTCCTTATTCGTGTCGATCACGAACAGAAGATCAGGCACGCCACCCATGTCCTTGATGCCGCCGAGGGCCTTCTCAAGCTTGTCCTTCTCACGGGCCAGCATCAGCCGCTCCTTCTTGGTGAGGCCCTGGGCCCCGCCGTCGAGGGTCTCGTCAACCTTGCGCAGGCGCTGGATCGAGCCCGAGATGGTCTTCCAGTTGGTGAGCATGCCGCCGAGCCAGCGGGAGTTGACGTAGTACTGGGCCGAGCGCTTGGCCGCTTCCGCAATGGTGTCAGCTGCCTGGCGCTTCGTGCCGACGAACAGCACGCGGCCGCCCTTGGCCACGGTGTCGCTCACCGCCTGAAGAGCCTGATGGAGGGCCGGCACGGTCTGCGCGAGATCGATGATGTGGATATTGTTGCGCGTCCCGAAGATGTAGGACTGCATCTTCGGGTTCCAGCGATGGGCCTGGTGTCCGAAGTGGGCGCCGGCCTCGAGAAGCTGACGCATGGTGAAATCAACGGCCATGTCTTTGTACTCTCCGGTTGGTACCGCCGCGGAGGAAGCGATCGCGCCTTAGGGCAACGACCACCGGAAACGCCTCATTCAGGCATGAGGCCGACTCCGCGTGTGGAATGGGCGGGGCCTTACCAGAGACCGCACGCTGAGGCAAGATTTCCCCGGCCAGTTACTCTCAGGGGAAACGCATCGGATACAGGACGGCATCAGCGGATCGATGCAGCGATGGCCTGCTGAATTCCCAGTATGTTGGCGCCCCGCTTCAAGGTCTTGCGGATCGGCTCGGCTCGACCCGAGACCCAGATCGCGAGTTCGGACTCAAGGTCGAAGCTTCCCGCAGTCTCCACCGAGAAGGAGGTGATCGCCCGATAGGGGACTGTCAGGTACGAGACTTTGCGACCTGTAATGCCCTGCTTATCCACAAGGATCAGGCGGCGGTCCGTGAAGACGATCAGGTCGCGAATGATCCGGAAGGCGATCTGAACCGGCTCGCCCTCCGTGAGAACTCCAGCCAGTTGCTCGTTCACCTCCCCGGGCGAGAGGTCGCTGCCATGGCCGAGCAGTCCGTCGAGAAATCCCATCGCGCGTCATATCCCCTGCGACCCAGCATCTCCTATGTAGTGACGCACGCGCCCTTCCATCAGGGTGCAGCGATCCCCTTCGGAGCTATCCGCGATGTCATCCCGTGCCCTGCCTTCAGATCGTCTCCGGCTCGGCGTCAATATCGATCACGTGGCCACAGTCCGGAATGCCCGCGGCGGGACGGCACCTGATCCGATCCGTGCCGCTCGCGAATCGGTCGCGGCAGGAGCCGACGGCATCACCGCACACCTGCGTGAGGATCGCCGGCACATCCGCGACGCCGATATGGAGACACTCGCCCGCACCCTCACGATTCCGCTCAACTTCGAGATGGCCGCCACCGACGAGATGATCGAGCTGGCAACCCGATTGAGGCCACACGCCGCCTGCCTCGTGCCCGAAAAGCGCGAGGAGCGTACCACCGAGGGCGGGCTCGACATCATCGGGGCTCAGGATTCACTGAGGCCTCGCATCGCACGCCTCGCTGCGGCAGGCATCCGCGTGTCGCTTTTTGTCGAGCCAGACTTGGCCGTGATGGACACTGCCAAGCGCCTGGGTGCACCCGTCGTGGAGCTTCACACCGGCAGCTATTGCGAAGCGGTCGCCGAGGGGAATACGGCCAGGACCGCGCGAGAGCTCGCGCGCATCACCCATGCGGCAGCCTATGGCTCTGGCATCGGGCTTGAGATCCATGCCGGCCACGGGCTCGCTCTCGACAGCGTCGGGCCGGTGGCCGCCCTGCGCGAGATCGCCGAATTGAACATTGGTCATGCCCTCATCGGCGAAGCTATCTTCGTTGGCTTGGGCCAAGCGATCCGCGATATGCGCGCGGCCATGGAAGAGGCACGCGCATGATCGTCGGCATCGGCTCCGACCTTTGCGACATCCGGCGGATCGAGAAGTCGCTGGAGCGCTACGGCGAACGCTTCACCCACCGGATCTTCACCGAAGCGGAGCGGGCCAAGTGCGATGCTCGCGCGGCGCGCGCTCCGTCCTATGCCCGGCGTTTCGCGGCCAAGGAGGCCTGCTCCAAAGCCCTCGGCACCGGTATCGCGCAAGGAGTGTTCTGGCGCGACATGGAGGTCGTCAATCTACCGGGCGGACGCCCGACCCTCCGGCTTACCGGAGCGGCGGCCGAGCACCTGGCGGCGCTCATGCCGATCGGTCACCGGCCCAAGCTCCACATCACGCTCACGGATGACCCCCCCCTGGCACAGGCCTTCGTGATCATCGAGGCAGTGCCGGACAGCACGCCCGGAACCCAGCCGTGAAGCCGCGTGCGTTGCGGCGCCTATCCGCATGGTCTATGCCGCCGGTCGACCGTCAACGACGGAAGTCGCCCGGAATCCGGGTGCGCGCGTCGGACCGGAGATGGCAGCCAGATGGAACGTGCCCACGTGGATCAGCAGACAAAGCGTGACCTGAAGGCTGCTGATACCAGCACCTGGGCGAGCATCAAGGAGACGCTGAAGGTCGGCGGTCAGGCGCTTCTCATCGCGCTGGTGGTTCGAACGCTCCTGTTCCAGCCCTTCAACATCCCTTCGGGCTCCCTCGTGCCGACGCTTCTGATCGGCGACTATCTGTTTGTATCAAAATATTCCTACGGATATTCGAAATATTCGTTACCCTTGAGCGAATACCTGCCCTTCACGGCCGACGGAAGGATCTGGGCGGCGGAGCCGAAGAGGGGCGACATCGCCGTCTTCAAACTGCCGAAAGACAATTCCACCGATTACATCAAGCGCGTGATCGGTTTGCCGGGTGACAAGATCCAGATGAAAGCCGGCCTTCTCTACATCAACGACGTGCCGGTGAAGCGTGAGAAGATCGCACCCTTCGAGACGACGGGCCCCTACGGCGAACAGGCCAAGGCGGAACAATATCTCGAAACCCTGCCCAACGGGATTACCCACCGCGTCATCGAGCGCGATGGCGATAACGGCTACTGGGACAATACCGAGCCCTACACCGTGCCGCAGGGGCGCTTCTTCATGATGGGCGACAATCGCGACAACTCGACGGATTCGCGCGATCTCGCCAGTGTCGGCTTCGTGCCATTCGAAAATTTCGTAGGACGGGCGGAGATGATCTTCTTCTCCATCGACGAGGGCACGCCGGCGTGGCAGATCTGGAACTGGCCGGCGAAGGTTCGCTGGAACCGGCTGTTCACGGCCATCCATTAGGACGTTACGCATTGTGACCGAAGAGGCGCGTCCCTCCAGCCGGGCGCGGCGCGCGCCCCGTCCGAAGCCCGACCTCGCGGTACTCGAGGCGCGGATCGGACACGCT
Source organism: Methylobacterium sp. Leaf113 (assembly GCF_001423325.1). Lineage (NCBI taxonomy): Bacteria > Pseudomonadati > Pseudomonadota > Alphaproteobacteria > Hyphomicrobiales > Methylobacteriaceae > Methylobacterium > Methylobacterium sp. Leaf113. The sequence goes on along the minus strand of NZ_LMNJ01000052.1, from coordinate 183,636 downwards.
TTTGCCAATCCGAAGCTCCTGCTCCACGCCCTGACGCACGTGAGTAAGGCCGGGGGGAACGGCCGACTCGGCAGCTACCAACGCCTGGAATTCCTCGGCGACCGCGTCCTCGGGCTTGCCATTGGCGACCTCCTCTACGAGGCCTTCCCGGGCGCCGACGAGGGCGAGCTGTCGCGACGCCTTGCGGGGCTTGTGCGGCGTGAAACCTGTGCGTCCGTCGCGACGAGCTGGGACGTCGGTCCGCACCTCGCACTTGGCCCCGGCGAGGTCCAGAGTGGTGGACGTCGCAACCAGACCATCCTGGCCGACGTCTGCGAATCGATCCTCGGTGCAGTGTTCCTCGACGCCGGCTACGAGGTCGCCAAGGCGATCGTCAACGCGGCCTTCACGCCGGACACCGACACCGCCGCTCCGCGCGGTCGCGATGCCAAATCGTCGCTTCAGGAATGGGCTATGGCCCGCGCTCTGCCGATCCCAGTCTACGACGTGGTCGAGCGCTCGGGTCCCGACCATGCGCCGGTGTTCCATATCGCGGTGCGCGTCGAGGGGCTCGAGGTCGGTATCGGCGTCGGTCCCTCGAAACGCCTCGCCGAGCAGGAGGCCGCCCGCCTCGTGCTCGAGCGCGAGATAACCGGCCCCGATCCGGCCCGATCCAAGGAGACGTCGGCGGACGTCGATGAAGGACACGCCTCCGATGCCTGAAGATGATCACGACTTCGACGACGATTTCGCGCCGCCGCCGCTGATCCCGCTGCCGGCCGTGACGATGCCGGAGAATACCACGGCCGGCTTCGTCGCGCTGATCGGTATCCCCAACGCAGGCAAGTCGACCCTTCTGAACAGCCTCGTTGGCACGAAGGTCTCGATCGTGTCGCGGAAAGTGCAGACCACCCGCGCCCTCGTGCGCGGCATCGTCATGCATGAGACCGCGCAGATCATTCTGGTCGATACGCCCGGGATCTTCGCACCCAAACGCCGCCTCGATCGCGCCATGGTCCATTCGGCCTGGAGTGGAGCCTCGGACGCGGATGCGGTCTGCTTGCTGATCGATGCGCGCAAGGGCGTCACCGAAGAGGTCGATGCGATTCTCGCCAAGCTTCCCGACGTGAAGCGCCCGAAGGTTCTGATCTTGAACAAGATCGACCTGATTCCGCGAGATCGGCTACTCGCCCTGGCGGCCTCGCTGAACGAGCGTATCTCCTTCGAACACACCTTCATGGTCTCTGCCCTGAACGGCGATGGCATCGAGACGCTGAAATCGACGCTGGCCGGCATGATGCCGAAGAGTCCCTGGCTCTACCCGGAGGATCAGGTCTCGGATGCGCCGATCCGCATGCTGGCGGCGGAGATCACCCGCGAAAAGCTCTACGACCGCCTGCACGAGGAACTGCCCTACCGCTCCACCGTCGAGACCGACCAGTGGCAGCCGCGTCCGGACGGGTCCGTGCGTATCGAGCAGACTATTTTCGTAGAGCGCGAGAGCCAGCGCTCCATCGTGCTCGGTAAGGGCGGGCAGACCATCAAGGCCATCGGACAAGCGGCGCGTCTCGAAATCGCGGAAGCGGCCGAGCAGACGGTACACCTCTTCCTGCACGTGAAGGTACGAGAGAACTGGGCCGACGATCCGGCCCGATACCGAGAGATGGGTCTGGAGTTCCCGCGCGGCTGAGCATGGGCTAAGAGAATGGGAGACCGACCCCGGCGGCGATTCTTGTCGCCTGGTGGGCCGGGCCTCCCGCTTTCCTGTCACGCCCTGAGCCGTCGAGGCGCGCGCGCCGTCGCGCCGGATCCCGTTACGATGTCCACAATGCCTGTCTCGGAAGCCGTTTACGGCGCGCCGCCGCTGGAACTGGTGGAGGTGCCCGACACTGCCGTACAAGTCTCGCCGTTGGTTCCGGGCGCGGCGCGCTTGGAGGATGTCGCGCCTCATAGCCTCGACCGACTCGACATGCTGGCACCGGCCGGCACGATCGAGCGGCGCTACGTCCTGGCTCTCGCCCTGAAAGCCCTGAAGCCGGGCGGAGTCCTCACGGCTCTGGCGCCGAAGGATCGCGGGGGAAGCCGGCTGGTCAAAGAACTCACCGGCTTCGGCTGCGCGGTGCATGAAAATGCGCGCCGCCATCATCGGATCTGCACGGTCGCGTGCCCCGAGAACCTTACCGGACTTGACGAGGCCATTCTTGAGGGCGGGCCGCGTCACATCGACAATCTCGCGCTCTGCACCCAGGCCGGGATCTTCTCCTATGACCGTCTCGATCCCGGTACGGCTCTTCTGCTGGCGAACCTGCCGCCGCTCGCAGGTACCGGCGCCGATTTCGGCTGCGGCCTCGGCATTTTGGCCCGGGCGATTCTGGCTGCGCCGAAGGTGACGGAGCTGACCCTGATCGACATCGACCGGCGCGCCATCGAGATGGCCCGCCGCAACGTCGGCGATCCGCGCGCGAGCCTGCGTTGGGCGGATATCCGCGCCGGTGGCCTCGGGCTGAGCCGTCTGGATTTCGTGGTGATGAACCCGCCCTTCCATGACGGGGGAGCGGAAGACCAGGCCCTGGGCCAAGCCTTCATCGCCCGAGCCGCGGAAGCGCTGCGACCCGGTGGCACCCTCTGGCTGACCGCCAACACCCACCTGCCCTACGAGGCGCCCCTGAACGCGGCCTTCAAGAGCGTGGCACTGAAAGCCTCGGCGGGAGGCTACAAGATCTACGAGGCCCGCCGGTGACGAAACCGACGAAGATCGTTCACGCACGCCTCGATCGGCTGCTGGCGAATATGGGATACGGCTCGCGCCGCGAGATCGCGCTCCTAACCCGGGCCGGGCTTGTCGTCCTCGACGGTGCGCCGCTGCGCGACGCCGACCAGCACATCCCGGTTACGCCGGATTTGGCGCAGCGGATGACGGTCGATGGCGCCCCCCTCGATCCTCCGCCAGGGCTGACCCTGATGCTGCACAAGCCCCTGGGCGTCACCTGCTCACACAAGGAGGCAGGCCCCCTCGTCTATGCTCTGCTGCCGGAGCGCTGGCGCCGGCGCGATCCGGCACTGTCGACGGTCGGACGCCTCGATAAGGAGACCTCGGGCCTGTTGCTCCTCACCGATGACGGCGCGTTGCTGCACCGGATCATCGCGCCCAAGGCCAATGTCGCGAAACGCTACCGCGTCACCCTCGACCGCCCCCTCAAGGGCAACGAGGAAGCGGTTTTCGCCTCCGGGACCCTGATGCTCGACGGCGAAGACAAGCCGTTGCTGCCCGTGGAGTTCGTCGCTGAAGACGAGACCGGCGCCGTGGTGACCCTGCACGAGGGGCGCTACCATCAGGTCCGGCGCATGTTCGCGGCCATCGGCAACCACGTCACCGCGCTGCATCGGGACCGCGTCGGTGGTCTCGCTTTACCGGCGGATCTGGCACCCGGCGAGCACCGTATCCTCAGCGAGGCTGAGATTGCGCGCGTGTTTGCGGGACCGGACGAGACCTGATCCGTCCGGAACCGGACGTTTTGCACCCGGTTGGATCAGACAGCACTGATCCAGAGGTGATCCATGATCCGTTTTTCGGCACTCCTCCTCGCCGTGACGCTGAGCACCGGGGCAGCGACCGGTGCGCTGGCCGACACACCCGGTCCCGACTGGATGCCCGCCGATCAGGTGAAGCAGAAGCTGATGGCGGCGGGCTACTCCAGCATCACCGAATTCGAGGCCGATGACGGCCACTGGGAAGGCGAAGGTGTGAAGAACGGCATGAAGATGCAGTTCCACGCCGACCCGAAGACCGGCGCGATCCTGTCGGAGAAGCCTGACAAGTAGCCGGTTCGGCGGTGGACCGGTTGCAGCGGCGCAGCAAGTCTTCGTCCATGTTGATCTCCTGGCACGTCGATTGTCGGGCATGCTGAGCAATCTCGACATGATCGGCCGTCTGCTGGTCGCCGCCCTCCTGGGAAGCGTCATCGGATTCGAGCGGGAGCGGCTGATCTGGGCGGCCGGCATGCGGACCCATATGCTGGTCTGCGTCGGCTCATGCCTGCTGATGATCGTCTCGGCCTTCGGCTTTTCGGACGTTCTGGGACAGCCGAACATCACGCTCGATCCGTCCCGTGTCGCCGCGCAAGTCGTTTCAGGCATTGGCTTTCTCGGAGCCGGTACCATCCTGCTGCGCGGCGAGGTGGTGAAGGGACTGACGACGGCGGCCAGCCTCTGGGCGGTGGCGGCGATCGGCCTGGCGTCCGGCGGCGGGCTGTTCGTGCCGGCGATGGCGACCACCGCCATCGTGCTGGCGATCCTGGCCGGGATGAAGCCGTTCGAGGAGCGGTATCGCGCCCGTCGCCAGAAGCACGATCTGCGGATCGTCGCCGCCCACGGCGCCCTCACGATGGAGATGATCCGCGTGCTGGCGGGACCCTGCGCGGCGAAGCTGCGGCAGACTGAAATCGCTCGGGGAATACCAGAGGGTTTCGACGAGGTCACACTGTCTCTGGTGCATGTCGACCGACGCGCGGTCGATGCGTTCGCGGAACGGCTGCGTCGCCGCGACGGTGTCGGCAGTGTCGAATCGATCACCCGCGAATCGATCGGACGCGAACCAGACGCCTGATCCGGGCAAGACCCTTTTCAGGTCCAGCGAAATCCCCTTGGCTTCCGCGAAATCCCGCCGGCCTCTGCATGCCCTTTCGGTTTGCCAAACCTTGTCACTCCGAAAAAATTGGTTTATGCGCCATCCCTCGCGTTCGCTCCGGCTGGGGGCTGAACGGACGGTGTCGATTCCATCGGCATAGGGCAACCCGGAGACGGAGTGTCCATCGTCCCGTGTCTCCGCCTTCGATCAACCGCTCGGGCCTTCAAACGGCTCGAAGGGCTTGGCGCCGGGCGATCTCGCGTGTGAACCGGCCCGACGCTTCCTTTTCCGCACTCCTGCAGTGCCGTCGGGTCCCTTTGGATATGAAGGGCCCGTTAATGCCTCTCTACGAACACGTCTTCCTGGCGCGCCAGGACGTGACGGCCCAGCAGGTCGAGACCATGGTCGAGACCTACAAGGGCGTCATCGAAGCCAATGGCGGCAAGGTCGAGAAGATCGAGATGTGGGGCGTGAAGTCCCTCGCCTACCGCATCAAGAAGAACCGCAAGGCGCACTTTACGCTCCTCAACGTCGACGCCCCCCCGGCGGCGCTCGCCGAGATGGAGCGTCAGATGCAGATCTCCGAGGACGTTCTCCGCTTCATGACCGTGCGCGTCGAAGAGCTCGAGTCCGAGCCGTCGGCGATGATGCAGAAGCGCGACCGCGACGACCGCAAGGATCGTGAGCGCGGCCGTCGTCGTGACGACGAGGGCTTCGGCGGCGGTGGTGGATTCGGCGGCGACCGCGATCGCGGCGACCGTGGTGATCGCGGCGACCGGGGTGACCGCCCCGAGCGCAGCTTCGGCGGGGAGGCTTAAGTCATGGCATTTGGTGCTGGACCCGGTGCACCCGCCGCTGGCGGTGCTGGTGGTGGTGCGGGCGGCGGACGCCGTCCCTTCTTCCGTCGTCGGAAGACCTGCCCCTTCTCGGGCGCGAACGCGCCCAAGATCGACTACAAGGACGTCAAGCTCCTGTCGCGCTACGTCTCCGAGCGCGGCAAGATCGTGCCGTCGCGCATCACGGCGGTGTCCGCCAAGAAGCAGCGCGAGCTCGCCCAGGCGATCAAGCGTGCCCGCTTCCTCGGCTTCCTCCCCTACGTGATCAAGTAAGCGCCCTGGGGCACGCGCGAGCGGCCCCGAGAGCCTGCATCAACATGTCCCGGATCGGTCCATCCGGTCCGGGACAGGAGATTTCGTACCGGCCGATCCGACAGGGCGGCCGGGAGTCGTTGGGGCGACAGGCGCCTCTAACCCTGCCCGGATCGGGACAGTGGGACAGCGGGATGTGATGGCACAGTACCTCGGCATCGGTATCGGCGCGGGCCTCGTCTCCGCCCTCCTCTTCGGCGTTCTGCTGAAGGCGACAGCGCTCGCGATCCTGCTCTACCTGCTCGCCCCGCTCCCGATCCTGATCGTGGGCCTCGGCTGGAGCCACCGGGCCGCCCTGGTCGCCGCCATCACGGGCGCGCTGGCCCTGGCTGTCGTCGTGCAGCCCTTCCTCGGCCTCGGCTTCTTCGCCTACCTGGCGCTGCCCGCCTGGTGGCTCGCCTACCTGGCGCTCCTCGGCCGTCCCGATGCGGGCGGCACGATGGAATGGTATCCGACCGGCCGCCTCCTCGCCTGGACCGCCGGGACGGCCGGCATCGCTTTCGTGGCCATCGCGGTCATCGCAGCCCCGAGCTACGAGGCCTTTCAGGCGCAGCTCCGCGGCATGACCCGGACGCTGATCCAGGTGCGAACCGACCGGGCCGCCAACCCTTCCGCACCGATCCCGAATGCGGCGACGCCGAAACCCGACGCCGGCACACCGACCGAATCGGGCCAACAGGGCTCGGCGCAACAGGACTCGGCGCAACAGGACGCCCCCCAACAGGACTCCGCTTCACAAGATCCCGCAGAAGCCAGTCGTACCGAGGTCGCCAATGCCCTGGCGGCGATCGCGCCGGGCCTCGCCGCCCACGGCCTCACGGTTCTGCTCACCTTCTATCTCTGGGCGGCGGCCCGAATCGTCCGCGTCTCCGGGCGCCTGCCACGGCCGTGGCCGGACCTCGCCGCTACCATGATGCCGCGACGCGTGCTGGCCGTGCTGTTCGGTGCCCTCCTCCTCGCCCTGGTGCCGGGTTTCCCGGGGGTCCTCGGCATCGCCGTCGCCGGCGCCCTGAGCGCCGCCTTCGCCATGCAGGGGCTCGCGGCCTTCCACGATCGCAGCCGCGGCCGGCCGGGGCGCCTCGCTCTGCTGTTCGGCCTCTACCTGATCCTCTTCTTCACCCAGGGCGTCGCCCTCGCCGCCCTGACCCTGTTCGGCATCGCCGATACCGCCCTCGACCGCCGCCGCCCCACGGGTGCGGCCGGACGACCCTGACCAACCCCAGACCCCAAAGGACGAACACCATGGAAGTCATTCTTCTCGAGCGCGTCGCCAAGCTCGGCCAGATGGGCGAGACCGTGAACGTGAAGCCGGGCTACGCCCGCAACTTCCTCCTCGCCCGCGGCAAGGCCCTGCGCGCCACGGAGAACAACAAGAAGCACTTCGAGACCCAGCGCGCCCAGCTCGAGACCCGCAACCTCGAGCGCAAGTCCGAGGCGCAGGCCGTCGCCGAGACCCTTGAGGGCAAGAGCTTCGTGCTCATCCGCCAGTCGGGCGAGACCGGCGTGCTCTACGGTTCGGTCTCGACCCGCGATCTGGCCGAGGTCGTCACCGCCGACGGCTTCACCGTCGGCCGCGACCAGTTCGCCCTCAACCAGCCGATCAAGACCCTGGGTCTGCACACCGTTCCGGTCGTGCTGCACCCCGAGGTCGAGGTCAGCGTCACCGTCAACGTCGCCCGTTCGCCGGAAGAGGCCGAGCGTCAGGCACGCGGCGAGTCGACCACCGAGCGCGAGGCGTTCAACCTCGACGACCTCGGCCTCGAGGTCGGCGCAGCCCTGGCCGAGGCTGGCGACGACCGCGAGTAAGCGGACCACACACCCGGTGAAGAACGGGGACGAACAGCCTTAATGGTTGACTAGTTCCTCGTTTGTTCCAGCATGGACGCCCGTCATCCGCAAGGATGGCGGGCGTTTCTGCGAGGGGTTTCGCCGGATCCTCCGGGGCGACGCATCCCTGAGAAGAGACGGGCTCGGGAAGAGACGGGCTCGGGAAGAGACGGGCTCGGGAAGAGACGGGCTCGAGAAGAGACGTGGCCGTGAAAGACCGGTCAGCAAAAGACGGGCCCAAGCGCGAATCGGCTAAGGTTCGGCTAACCATGCCGGCGCCATGGTCGGCAGATAGAGAGGCGCGGTGGCGGACCGCCGCGCGGACCATGAAACGAAGAGTCGGAGCCTCGAATCAGCCCATGGCCCTGCCCAACGCCCTGACGGCCAACCTTCAGCCCGTCGCGCAGGAATTCCGCGTCGCGCCGCACAACATCGACGCGGAGCAGGCCCTGCTCGGCGCGATCCTGGTGAACAACGATGCCTATTACCGGATCTCGGACTTCCTCCTCCCCGAACATTTCATGGAGGACGTCCACCGCAAGATTTTCGAGGTGGCCTCTCAGCTCATCAAGGCGGGCAAGCTCGCGACCCCCATCACCCTGAAGACCTACCTGGGCGACGCCGACCTCGGCGGCCAGACGGTGATGCAGTACCTCGCGCGCCTCGCGGCGGAAGCCACCACCGTCATCAACGCGGGCGATTACGGCCGTACCATCTACGACCTCGCCATCCGGCGCCGGCTCATCACCATCGGCGAGGATCTGGTGAACGGCGCCTACGAGGCGCCGGTGGAATCCTCGCCCCGCGACCAGATCGAGGGCACCGAGCGCCGGCTCTACGAGCTCGCCGAATCAGGCAAATACGATGGCGGCTTCCAGAAGTTCTCCGACGCCCTGACGGCGGCGGTGGACATGGCCGCCAAGGCCTACCAGCGGGAAGGCAAGCTCTCGGGCGTCGCCACCGGCCTGTCCGACCTCGATGCCAAGATGGGCGGCCTGCAGCGCTCGGATCTCATCATCCTCGCCGGCCGCCCGGCCATGGGCAAGACCTCGCTCGTCACCAACATCGCCTTCAACGTCGCCAAGGCCTACCAGTCCGAGAAGCTGCCGGACGGGCGCACCGAGACCAAGAACGGCGGCATCGTCGGATTCTTTTCCCTCGAAATGTCGGCCGAGCAATTGGCGACCCGTATCATCGCCGAGCAGTCGGGCGTGCCGTCCTACAAGATCCGTCGCGGCGACATTCAGCCGGCCGACTTCTACAAGATCACCGACGCGGCCCGGGACATGCAGACGATCCCGTTCTACATCGACCAGACCGGCGGCATCTCGATCGCCCAGCTCGCCGCCCGCGCCCGCCGCCTCAAGCGGCAGAAGGGCCTCGACCTGCTGATCGTCGACTACCTTCAGCTCCTCTCGGGCTCCGGTAAGCGCAGCGACAACCGCGTCCAGGAGATGACCGAGATCACCACCGGCATGAAGGCCCTGGCCAAGGAGCTGGCGGTGCCGATCATCGCCCTGTCCCAGCTCTCGCGTCAGGTGGAAAACCGCGAGGACAAGCGCCCGCAGCTCGCAGACCTTCGCGAATCGGGCTCGATCGAGCAGGATGCCGACGTGGTGATGTTCGTCTTCCGCGAGGAATACTACGTCAACAACAAGAAGCCCCGCGAAGGCACGGAAGAATTCTTCGCCTGGGAGGCCGAGATGAACCGCGTCCACGGCAAGGCCGAGGTGATCCTGGGCAAGCAGCGCCACGGCCCCACCGGGACCGTCGAACTGCAGTTCGACGCCAACATCACGCGCTTCTCAGACCTTGCCCAGTCCGACCGCCTGCCGGAGCAGATGTGATCTGCCGACCGGAGTGATCAGGAGGGCAGTTGTCCCGGAAGATCGAAGGGACATGAGACGGCCGCAGGTGAATATCCCGAAGTCTGGGAAGCCATGCGCCGGGCGGCCTCTCCTTTCCGCAAGGGCGATGGCATATGAAAACGCGCCGTCATTCCGGGGCGCCGCAGGCGAGCCCGGACCCGAAGGGGCGTGCCACCGGCGTGCAATCCAGTGCCGCTAACAGCGCAAGTCATTGCGCCACCTGTGTTTCTGGATCCCGGGCTCCGCTGCGCGGCCCCGGGATGACGGGGTGCTCCGGAGGACTTTTGGGCTCGCAGGTCCCCATATGCGATCACCTTACCGCAATGGGGTCCCCACGGTGCGCCCGGCATCCTACTCTGTGGAAAGGTGAGGCCATGAACCAGGAGATCGTCATCCCATCGACGCACGGCGCTCTCCTGACCATCGACCTCGCCGCCCTCGCGGAGAACTGGCGCCGGCTGGCGGCGCAGGCTCCGGAGGCGGATTGTGCCGCCGTGGTCAAGGCGGATGCCTATGGCTGCGGCCTTGCGCGGGTGCTGCCGGTGCTGTGGGCGGCAGGGTGCCGGACGTTCTTCGTCGCCCACCTGAGCGAGGGCGTGGCGGCGCGTGCGCTCCTGCCCGAGGGCACGATCTACGTCCTCAACGGGCTGCTGCCCGGCCTCGGCCCGACCCTGGCGGCCCATGACCTGCGGCCCGTGCTCGGAAGCCGGGACGAACTCGCCGAATGGGCGGCTCTCGCCGAGGCGTCCGGCCGGACCCGGCCGGCGGCGCTCCACGTCGATACCGGCATGAACCGCCTCGGCCTGTCCGTGCCCGAGGCGCTGGCGCTGTCCGGCGATCCGCTGATCGGGCGGGCCGGGATCGCCCTGCTGATGACTCACCTCGTCAGCGCCGAGCTGGCGAGCGATCCGATCAATGCGCGCCAGATGGCGGATTTCGCGGCGGTGCGTGCCGCCCATCCGGGCGTGCCGGGGTCCTTCGCCAATTCCTCCGGCATCTTCCTCGGGGTCGCCGCGCATCACGACCTGCTGCGTCCGGGCTATGCCCTGTTCGGCGGCAATCCGACCCCGTGGAAGCCGAACCCGATGCGGCCGGTGGTGCGCCTGGAGGCGCAGATCGCGCAGATCCGCGACGTCGCTGCGGGTGAGACCTGCGGCTATAACGGGCGCTGGCGGGCGGCCGAGCCCCGGCGGCTCGCGACCCTGTCGATGGGCTACGCCGACGGGTATCCCCGGGCGGCGAGCGGGCGCGGCATCGCCCTGGTCGGCGGCGTGCGCTGCCCGATCCTCGGGCTGATTTCGATGGACCTCATCATCCTGGACGTCACCGACGCGCCGGCGGCGGAGCGCGGCGCGACCGCGACCCTGATCGGCGACGGGCTCGACGTCGACACGGTCGGCCGGGCCGCCGGCACCATCGGCTACGAGATTCTGACGGGGCTAGGTTCTCGCTATGTTCGCCATTATGTGACAGGAACCGGGGCCTGACCTCCGCCTGATCCGGGCGAGTCCTCCGGCTCCTCCAGCGGAATCGCGATGGCCAAGATCCAACAGAGCTTCGTCTGCCAGTCCTGCGGGGCGGTCTACAACCGTTGGCGCGGGCGCTGCGAGGCCTGCAACGGCTGGAACACCATCGTCGAGGAGACCGGCGCCACCGGCCCCCAATCGGGTCCGGTCAAGACGCGGCCGAGCCGGGCGCGCGGTCGGGTCTTCGCCCTGGAGGGCCTGACCGGTGAGGTGCGGGAAGCGCCGCGCATCCCGTCCGGGATCAACGAACTCGATCGGGTCACCGGCGGCGGTTTCGTGCGCGGCTCGGTGATCCTGCTCGGCGGCGACCCCGGCATCGGCAAGTCGACGCTGCTGATGCAGGCCTCCGCCGCCATGGCCCGGACCGGCGAACGCGTGGTCTACATCTCGGGCGAGGAGGCGGTGGCGCAGGTGCGGCTGCGGGCCGAGCGCCTGGGCCTGACCTCGGCGGCGGTCGAGTTGGCGGCCGAGACCAATGTCGAGGACATCGTCGAGACGCTGTCGCAGGGGCGCCCGCCGGCGCTGGCCATCATCGATTCGATCCAGACCATGTGGACCGAGACGGTGGAATCGGCCCCCGGCACCGTCACGCAGGTGCGCGGCTCGGCCCAGACCCTGATCCGCTTCGCCAAGACCAGCGGCACGGCGGTGATCCTGGTCGGGCACGTGACTAAGGACGGGCAGATCGCCGGCCCCCGGGTGGTCGAGCACATGGTCGACGCGGTCGCCTCCTTCGAGGGCGACCAGGGCCACCACTTCCGAATCCTGCGCGCGGTGAAGAACCGCTTCGGACCCACCGACGAGATCGGGGTGTTCGAGATGACCGATCTGGGGCTGGCCGAGGTGCCGAACCCCTCGGCCCTGTTCCTGGCCGGGCGCGATCACGCCGCGCCCGGAACGGCGGTGTTCGCCGGCATGGAGGGGACGCGGCCCCTGCTGGTGGAGATCCAGGCCCTGGTCGCGCCCTCGTCGCTCGGCATGCCGCGCCGGGCCGTGGTCGGCTGGGACCCGAACCGCCTGTCGATGGTGCTGGCGGTGCTGGAGGCCCATGGCGGCATCCGCCTCGGCACCCACGACGTCTATCTCAACGTGGCGGGCGGCCTGCGCATCTCCGAACCCGCCGCCGACCTCGCCGTCGCCGCCGCCCTGGTCTCGTCCCTCTCCGGCGCAACGCTGCCACCCGAGACGGTGTATTTCGGCGAGATCGGACTGTCGGGCGCCGTCCGCCCGGTGGCGCAGGCTCCGGCCCGGATCAAGGAGGCGCTGAAGCTCGGCTTCGCCAAGGCGGTGATGCCGCAGGGGCGCGGCGAGGGCGGCGACGGCGGCCTGTCGACGGAGGCGCTCCGCCACATCGCCGACATGGTGGCGGGCATCGCCAGCGGCGGCCCGCGCCGGGTCGGATCGCGCCGGGGCCACAACCCGCCGGATTATGGCGACGACGATTGACGGGACAGACTTGGCGCGACGCGCGCCGGAACGGGAAGATCGCGGCAAGACGATCTCGTCGGCACCGAAGATCAGGGCCTCCCACCGGACCACGGAGACCGGGGCACGATGTCATGTTGCCAGGGACGATGCATCGCGACGGCCCCCCGACCGGGGTCAAACCTGGCCGGACCCCGGCCGGGGATGGCATCCCGCGCCAGGGTGACGGCCGAGGTTCCGCACGATATACAGAGCCGCGGCCGGGGGAAGCCGCACGATCCGGTCATCGTCGCCGCTCCGCCCCATGAAGTGACAATCGTCAGAGATGCCGTTCTCCGTTCTCGATCTCGTCGTGCTGGGTATTGTCGTGGTCTCGGCGCTGCTGGCCGCCGTCCGTGGCGCGACCCGCGAAGTGCTTGCCATCATCGCCTGGGTCGCGGCCGCCGCCATCGCGTGGAAATTCCATCCCTTTCTGCTGCCCACGGTCAGCCAGCATGTGAGCAACCCGACCGTGGCCCTCGTCGCCTCGATCGCGGCGATCTTCCTGCTCACCCTGATCGTCGTGTCCATCCTCACCGTGAAGGTGTCGGACATGATCCTCGATTCGCGCATCGGCGCCATCGACCGCTCGCTGGGCTTCCTGTTCGGGGCCGGACGCGGCTTCCTGATCTGCGTCATCGGCTGGGTGTTCCTGGCCTGGCTGGTACAGGGCAAGATGCCGCCCTGGGCCTCCGAGGCGCGCAGCCGGCCGATGCTGGAGAAGTCCGGCGAGGCCCTGGTGGCGCAGCTCCCGGAGAATCCCGAGGGTCTTCTGAAGCAGTTCAAGAAGCCGAAGGCCGATACGCCGGCCGATCCGGTCGAGCCGCCGGAAGGCGAGGTTCCGGCCCAGCGCCGCACCGAGGCGCCAGCCACGCCCGCCCCGCGACGCTGATCTGCGTCGCCGTGCGCTTGGTCGCGCGGCGAAGGCCGATTACATGACGGTCATCTGACGGCGCCTGCGCGGGGATTCGCACGGGGCCAACCAGGGAACGACATCATCATGTCTGTAGCCAAGTCGAGTGCCCGTCCCCCGGTCGAGGTCGTGGACGGGCTCGACCGCGACGGCGATACGCTGCGCGAAGAGTGCGGCGTCTTCGGCATCTTCGGCCACCCGGACGCCTCCGCCATCGTCGCGCTGGGGCTCCATGCCCTGCAGCACCGGGGCCAGGAAGCGGCCGGCATCGTCTCCTTCGACGGGGCGGTGTTCCATTCCGAGCGTCGTCCGGGCCTCGTCGGCGATTCGTTCTCGGACCGCTCGACCATCGAGCATCTCGAAGGCCCGGCCGCCATCGGCCATGTGCGCTACTCCACCACCGGCGGCACCATCCTGCGCAACGTGCAGCCGCTCTTCGCCGAGCTGGCCAGTGGGGGCTTGGCGGTCGCCCACAACGGCAATCTCACCAACGCCCTGTCGATCCGCCGCGACCTGGTACGCGACGGTGCCATCACGCAATCGACCTCCGACACCGAGGTGATCCTGCATCTTGCCGCGCGCTCCCGCGCGCCCCGCATCGTCGAGCGCTTCACCGAGGCCCTGCGCCAGATCGAGGGCGCCTACGCCATCGTGGCGCTGACCAACAAGAAGCTGATCGGCGCCCGCGATCCGCTGGGCATCCGCCCCCTGGTGCTCGGCGAGCTCGACGGCCGCTACATCCTCGCTTCCGAGACCTGTGCCCTCGACATCATCGGCGCCAAGTTCATCCGCGACATCGAGAACGGCGAGATCGTGGTGATCTCGGAAGAGGGCATCGAGTCGATCCGCTTCGCGCCCGCGCAGCCGATGCGCCCGTGCATCTTCGAGTACATCTACTTCGCGCGCCCCGATTCGGTGGTGAACGGCAAGAGCGTCTACGCGGTGCGCAAGAATATCGGCCACGAATTGGCGCGCGAATCGGCGACTGCGGCCGACGTGGTCATTCCGGTGCCGGATTCCGGTGTGCCCGCCGCCCTCGGCTTCGCCCAGGAGACCGGCCTGCCCTTCGAGATGGGCATCATCCGCAACCACTATGTCGGCCGCACCTTCATCCAGCCGACCCAGTCGGTGCGCGAACTCGGCGTGCGGATGAAGCATTCGGCCAACCGCGCCGTGGTCGAGGGCAAGCGCATCGTGCTGGTCGACGACAGCCTCGTGCGCGGCACCACCTCGGTGAAGATCGTCCGCATGATGCGGGAGGCCGGTGCCAAGGAGGTGCATTTCCGCATCGCCTCGCCGCCGATCACCTATCCGGACTTCTACGGCATCGACACGCCGGAGCGGGAGAAGCTGCTGGCCGCCACCCATGACCTCGAGGGCATGCGCCGCTACATCGGTGCCGATTCACTGGCCTTCCTGTCCATCGACGGTCTGTACAAGGCCATGGGCGAGGCCCGCCGCGACGAGGCCTGCCCGCAATACACTGACCATTGCTTCACCGGCGACTACCCGACCGGCCTGACCGATCTGGCCATCGCGGGGCCGCGCCGCCTCGCCATGCTGGCCGAAGCGGACTGAGCCGGCCGATGAGCACGCCCGAAAAAACCCTCGCCGGCCGCGTCGCCGTCGTCACCGGGGCGTCGCGGGGCATCGGCCATGCCGCCGCCCTGGCGCTGGCCGAGGCCGGCGCCCACATCGTCGCGGTCGCCCGCACGCAGGGCGGCCTGGAAGCGCTCGACGATGCCATCCGGGCGCGCGGCGGCAGCGCCACCCTCGTGCCCCTCGACCTCACCGATTACGACGCCATCGACCGGCTCGGCGCCGGCATTCACGAACGCTGGAAGCGCCTCGACATCCTGGTGGGCAATGCCGGCATCCTGGGCAACCTCACACCGATCGGGCACGTGACCCCGAAAACCTGGGCGCAGGTGATGGAGATCAACGTCACCGCCAATTACCGGCTGATCCGCTCCCTCGATCCGCTGCTGCGGATGTCCGACGCCGGCCGCGCCATCTTCGTCACCTCCGGGGCGGCGCAGAAGTGCCGGGCGTATTGGGGCCCCTATTCGGTGTCGAAGGCGGCTCTCGATGCCCTGGTGCGGACTTACGCAGCCGAGACCGCGACGACTCCGGTGCGCGCCATGCTGCTCAACCCCGGCCCCCTGCGCACCACCATGCGCAAGGCGGCGATGCCGGGCGAGGACGCGATGACCCTGAAGACGCCGGAAGACCTCGCCCCGCACTTCGTGCGCCTCGCGAGCCCGGATTTCTCGGAATCGGGCAAGATCTACGACTTCCCGAGCGACCGGATCCTGACGCCCCAGATGGCAGGCTGACGCCGCAGCGTCGGCACAGTCGCCGCCGGACCCCGGCCGCGACCGATCACCGGTGAAGGCAGCCCCGCTCGGTTCCGAAGCCGCCCTCCCCCCTCCCGGCATCGCGCGACCGGGACATCGCCGCCGCGCGATTGTCCCGCTGGCTCTCTCCGACGACCCGGTTCGCCTCGGACGGCCGAACCATGGGCGGAGGCCATCGAGGCTCGGTCGCCACCAGATGGGCCCATGCCCCCGCGCGGCATCGTCGTCGCCACGCGGCGAGGCGGATGACAGCGGCGCATGAGGGCCGCTCGTGCATCGAGCGAGCGGGCCATCCCGATCCGCCGGGATCAAACCCTTCGCGATCGATCTGCGCCAATGCCAGGCTTGGGACGTCTCTCGCGCAGATGCGGGATTCGGGTGCCTTCCCGGCCAGAAGCCCCTCGCCCGGCCCCTTGCCTCGCCCCGACCGGCGGTCGAACCCCTTCCCGTCTCCCGGTCGGTCTCGCAACGCCGCCAAGCGCGAGGCGATGGGTCCGACCAGGATCACGCTCGAAGCATAAACATCGTTGCTAATCTAATCAGATCTGCTGCGAGACATGGCACTTCGAAAAGAACCGATTCTTATCAAATAATCGGCCAGAACACGCCAGTAAAGCTACTATTTCTCAAGTTGAACCATATAAACAGGAGCATTTTTCTGTTTCCGATCGCGAATAAATTCGAAAGGTCAGACTGCGCAGAATCCGATTCGACTCATTGACCATATGTGACAAGCCGATATGTGGTTTTCCGTTCTGTATGATCGTCGATCGCGCTTTTGAAGAAACTCCGAGAGACTCCCCATCATGGTTTCGCGACGTTCTTTTCTCGGGGGTGCCGCCGCAACGCTTCTCTATCCGCTCTCCGCTCGGGCCGGACACTTGAGCTTCGACATCGTCGTCTACGGCGCGACCAGCGGCGGTATCGCGGCGGCGTTCGAGGCCAAGCGCCAGGGTCGCTCCGTCGCGCTGGTCGGCGGTTGGCGGGAGAGTCACCTGGGCGGGATGATGTCGGGCGGGCTCGGGTATTCCGATGTGGACTCGCCGCGCGCCTACGGTGGGCTGGCCCGTTACGTGATCGACCGCATCAACGAACGCGCCGGACATCCCCCGGGGACCTTCGCGTTCCAGCCGCGATTCGCCGAAGCCGTGTTCCAGGATCTGCTGGCACGACACGATATTCCGGTGTTCTGGTCACTGGGGGTCACCCAGGTTCGCAAGGAGAACGGCCTGATCGTCGAGATTGCGACGACGATGGGACAGACATTCGCGGCGAAAGTCTTCATCGACGCATCGTACGAGGGCGACCTGGCCGACAAGGCCGGAGTGACGACCTTCATCGGTCGCGAGGCCGCGTCGCCGCAGGACCTCTACAATGGCTACCGGAACGTCTTCAACGACGGCGGCGGAAGCAATCACAACTTCGTCCGGCCGCGCTTCTTCCTGAAATTCCTCGCCGACCGCCACATCTACCTCGATCCGTTCGTCACGCCCTCCGATCCGGCATCCGGCCTGTTGCCGGGCGTTCGCGAACGCCCGCAATTGACCTCCGCCTCGGGGGACGGCGCCGTTCAGGCCTACAACTTCCGCCTGACCATGACGCGGGACCCGCGTGCCCGGGTGCCGTTCGCGAGCACCCCGTCGGACGGCTACAAGAAAGCTAACTACGAAATTCTATTCCGCTATCTCGAAGCGCTGCGGGACGGTGGCTTCCTGAAGCCGACCTCGACGATGGCAGAAGAGAATTTTCTGCTCTGCAACAACATCGGCGACGGCCTCTACGACGTGAACAACCGGGGAGCGGTATCCCTCGACCATGTCGGCGGTTCCTGGTCCTATCCCTCCGCAAGCTATGCGGAGAGAGGCCTGATCTGGAAGGAGCACGAGCGGTGGATTCGCGGCCTCTTCTATGCCTTCCAGCACGAGAACGACCCGCGGGTGCCGGAATCCGTCCGGGAATCCATGCGGGCCTTCGGCTTGGCGGACAATCACTACCTCGACCCGTTTCCCGGCGACGAACGCCATTGGCCCTACCAGCTCTACGTCCGCGAATCCCAGCGCATGGTGTCGGATTTCGTGCTCCACGGCGCCGATATCGCGGCTCGTGACGGCTCGGAGCCACGCAGCCTCAGTACGATCGCGGCCGGAAGTTACAATCGGGACAGTCATCACACGCAACGGATCGCGGTTCCGCTCCCGGTCTGGCACATCCGCAACGAGGGCAATTTCGAGGTCGGGAATGGCGGAAAGGACAAGATCTTCCCCATCCCCTACGAGGTCACGGTTCCTCGGCGCGCCGAGTATCGAAACCTTCTGGTGGCCTTCTGCGTCAGTGCCACGCACGAAGCCTTTGGCGCATTCCGGATGGAACTGACCTTGATGCAGGTCGGCCAATCCCTCGGCATGGCCGCCGCGATGATTGCGGAGCATCCCTGCTTTCTGGCGGTGCAGGATGTGCCGTATGCGGATCTCCGCCGGCGCCTGCTGCAAACGCCCGAGACCACGAAACCCTATCTGCCGCAGACGAACTGAGGTCCGGCCCTCACCTGGGGGCTCACCGTGGGCGCTCACCGAGGGGCGTTGGCGGCACCCGGCGCGGCGTCATCGATCGGGACGAATTGTCCCCGCACGGGCAGGAAGTTGCGATTCGCAATCGCGCTGACGGTCCAGATCTGCCATCAGCCGATGGACCCTGTCCGTGCGGCGGCCCGATCCGAGAGCGAGCCGCAGCACCCCGATCCTTGCCGGTGCCATCGGTGCGACCCTCCATCGGCAGGTCGCGCCATTCCCCTCCCCTCTTCGGACGAGCCTCTCATGATCGACGTTCGCTGCATCTGCGCCATCGGCCTTCGCGGCCAGCTCGGCCTCAAGGGACACCTGCCCTGGGAGGGCAACACCGACCCGCTCTTCGTCGAGGACGTGACGCGCTTCTTCGCCATCACCATGGGGCACGTCCTGATCGCCGGCCCCAAGACCATCGCGTCGGTGCCCGAATTTGCGTTCAAGGACCGTACCATCGACGTCATCCGCAGCCACGAGGACCCGGAGGCGGTTCTGGCGCGCTATCCCGGACGGCGCATCTTCGTCGGCGGCGGCATCGCGGTCTGGAACGTCTACGCCCGCTATATCCAGCACTGGGACGTCACCCGCCTGCCCTATGACGGCGAGGCCGATCGCTGGTTCGATCCGGCCTGGCTCGTCGGCGGCCCGTCCCGGGCACAAATGCCCGCCTGACGGGTTGAGGGGAGCAAGCAACCGACAAGGCTCCCGATGACGTCCGCCCCCTTCCGTTTCGGCATCGAGGAGGAATATTTCCTGGCGGATGCGGAGACGCGCGGCACGCCCCGGCGCTCGGTGAAGCCCTTCCACGTCCAGGCCGGCGAGGAACTGCCCGAGATCGGGCGCGAACTGCTTCAATGTCAGGTCGAGGTCTGTACGCCGCCCTCGACCGACTTCGCCGGGGCCCGAGAGGTGCTGGCCCGGCAGCGGGCGGCGCTGGCCAAGCTCGGGCGCGAACACGGCCTCCTGGTCTTCGCGGCCGGCACGCATCCGGTCGCGGATTGGGCGCGCCAACTCCCCACCAAGGGCGACCGCTATCGCGGCATCCTGCGGGACGTGGGCCTGGCCGGACGGCGCAGCCTGATCTGCGGCATGCATGTCCATGTCGAGGTGCCGGACCCGGACCGGCGGGTCGACCTCATGAACCGGCTGCTGCCCTTCCAGCCGATGCTGCTGGGGCTCTCGGCATCCTCGCCGTTCTGGCAGGGCAAGCCCACCGGCCTCAGCGCCTATCGCCTCAGCGCCTTCGGCGAGTTGCCCCGCACCGGGCTGCCGGAGCTGTTCGCCGACCCGGCCGCCTATGCGCGCTACGTGCGGATCATGACCCAGGCCGGCTCGATCCAGGATGCCAGCTTCCTGTGGTGGTCGCTTCGTCCCTCGATCAAGTTCCCGACGCTCGAATTGCGGATCGCCGATTCCTGCACCCGCCTGGACGACGCGCTGACCATCGCAGCGCTCTATCGCTGCCTCGTGCGGCTCGTCGTGCGTCGGCCGGAGCTGAATGCCGGCCTCGACGGCGTCTCGCGCGCGCTGGCGCAGGAGAACCTGTGGCGCGCCCAGCGCAGCGGCACCGAGGCCGAGCTGATCGACGAGGCGAGCGAGGAGGCCGTGCCCTTCGCCCAGGCTTTGGACACGCTGCTGACCCTCATCGCCGAGGACGCCGCCGCGCTTCACTGCGAAGCGGAGGTGGCGCAGGCCCGCCGCATCCTCGATCACGGCACCAGCGCCGAGCGACAGGTCGCCACCTTCGAGGCCACCCGCAACGGCGACACCTCGAACCGGCAGGCCCTCGACGCGGTGGTGGACTGGCTGGCGGAGACGACGTGTGGGCCGCCGTGACGCCTGTCCTCAGCCCTTGTTCTCGCGGTCGAACGGGTTCTTCGAGGTCCGCAGCGACAGCCGGATCGGCGTGCCCGGCAGTTCGAAGGCCTCGCGCAGGGCGTTGACGAGGTAGCGGGTGTAGGATTTCGGCAGGCCGTCGAGCTGATTGCCGAACAGGGCGAAGTGCGGCGGGCGCGCTTTCACCTGGGTGGCGTAGCGGATCTTGATCCGGCGGCCCGACACCGCCGGGGGTGGATTGCGCTGGGTGGCGGCGCTCAGCCAGTCGTTGATCCGCGAGGTGGAGACGCGGGTGCTCCAGATCTCCTCGGCGTTCGTCACGGCCTGCATCAGCTTGTCGATGCCCTCGCCGGCGAGGCCGGAGAGCGGCACCACGGCGACGCCGCGCACCTGCGGCAGCAGGCGGGTGCAATCCTCGCGCAGCTTCTTGAGCAGGCCGTTCTGGTCGGCGACGAGATCCCACTTGTTCAGCCCGATCACCAGGGCGCGGCCCTCGCTCTCGATCAGGTCGACGATGGTCAGGTCCTGCTTCTCGAACGGGATCGTGGCGTCGAGGAGCACCACCACCACCTCGGCGAAGCGCACGGCGCGCAGGCCGTCGGTCACCGCGAGCTTCTCGAGCTTGTCGTCGATGCGGGCCTTACGGCGCATGCCGGCGGTGTCGTGCAGCTTGATCCGGCGGCCGCGCCATTCCCAGTCGAGGGAGATCGAATCGCGGGTGATGCCGGCTTCGGGTCCGACCAGCAGACGATCCTCGCCGAGCATCCGGTTGATCAGGGTCGACTTGCCCGCATTGGGCCGGCCCACGATGGCGACTTTGAGCGAGCGGTTCGACGGATCGTCGTCGTATGCCTCGTCCTCGTCGTCGAGCTTGGGCAGCGCCTCGATCAGCGCGTCGTGCAGTTCGCCGGTGCCCTCGCCGTGCTCGGCCGAGAACGGGATCGGGTCGCCGAGCCCGAGGGAGAACGCCTCGTAGGCGCCGGACATGCCGGCGCCGCCCTCTGCCTTGTTGGCGATGAGGATGACGGGGCAGCCGGCCCGGCGCACCATGTCGGCGAAGGGCTGGTCGGCCGGAAGCACGCCCGCGCGGGCGTCGATCACGAACAGCACCACGTCGGCTTCGAGGATCGCCGCTTCGGTCTGGGCGCGCATGCGGCCGAGCAGCGAACCCGGATCGGCCTCTTCGAGGCCGGCGGTGTCGATGATGCGGAAGACGAGACCACCGAAATTGACGTCGCCCTCGCGCCGGTCGCGGGTCACGCCGGGGCGGTCGTCCACCAGCGCGAGCTTCTTGCCCACGAGGCGGTTGAACAGGGTCGACTTGCCGACGTTCGGCCGTCCGACGATCGCGACGGTCGGCATATCCATGGTGTGCTCGTTTCGATCAGGCGTACGTGAGAAGCGGGTCGAGGGCTCAGCGCGTGACGGGTGGGGGAGCGGCCGGCGCGGCCGGAGCCGCCGCCGTCACAGTGACGGGTCCGCCAGCCACCAAGGCCGCGTAGACTTCGATGCGCTGGCGCAGGTTCTGCGGTGTCTGGGAATCGGCGTTGATCTGGTCGAACCAGCGGCCGGCGCCCTCATAATCGCCACGCTTCAGCGCGACGAGGCCGAGCATCTCGCGGGCGGTGTGGCGGAACGGGGCGTTCGGCGCGGCGAGGCCCTGGAGGGTGCCCAGCGCGGCATCGGGGTCGGTGCCATCGAGCCGCAGCAGGGCGGAGCGCAGGCGCGCGAGATCGCGCAGGCCGGTGCTGACCGAGGTGTCGTTGGCGAGGGCGTCGTACTCGGCGGCACCGGCCTTCGCATCGGTCTTGCCGGTCTCGGCCGCCGAGCGGAACCGGGCCAGAAGGGCATAGCCGGCGGGCGCATCGCTCTCGATCGCCTCGAACGCCTTGTCGGCCTCCGCAGACTTGCCCTCGCGGGCGAGGCGGTTGGCGACCTCGAAGCGCTCGGAGGCGGCCTCGGCGCGCACGCGCTGGTCGTGCTGCCAGTAGCGCCATCCGCCCACGCCGGCCACGACGAGAATCGCCAGGGCGATGATCACGCCGCTATAGCGGCGCCAGATCTCGGCGACCTGATCGCGGCGATAGTCCTCGTTGACCTCGCGGATGAACTCGTTGTTTTCGGCCATGTCGTCTCACGCCGCCCGAAACCCCGGCGGCCGCTCAAGAAAGTGGAAGGCCTGCGCCTAGCACAGGCGCAGGCCCTTGGCGACCGGCTTCGAAACGGCTCAGGCCTGGCCCGGCCAGGCGGCGACGCCGATCAGCAGCGGATGCAGGTACTTCCCGAACACGAACCAGACGCCGAGGCCGACGACCACCGCGAGCGCGTCGTTGCGCCAGCCGGCGGGCGCCGCCACCGGGCCGCCGTGCTGGGCCGCGACCGCACCGGCCGAGAGCGCCCGGCGCTTGGCGCTGATGCGGGCCACCACGGCCCAGGCGAGGAAGCTGCCGAACAGCAGGATCGAGCCGAGGTCGCCGTTGGCGAGGAGGTGGGCGGTGGCCCAGATCTTCACCGCCAGCAGCATCGGGTGCTTGGCCTTGGCGCGGATATGCCCCGGCAGGTAGGCGGAGGCGAGCACGATGAAGGCGAGCGCCGTCAGCAGCAGGGACAGGTGGCGGGTCCAGACCGGCGGGTCCCAGACGGCGATGTAGCCGGATTCGCGGTAGAGGTGGAAGCCGTAGGCTATCAGCACCAGCCCGAGGAGGGAGGCCAGGGTGTAGGCCAGCTTGAAGCGCCCCTCCCCGACCTGGCCGACGACCTCGGCCCGCTTGGTCCGCGCCATGGAGAAGGCGTGCGTGCCGAGAAACAGCACGAGGCCGAGAATGAGGATCAACATGGGGGGCTTTCGCGAGAAATGGGCGTCGGTGTGGATAAGCTCGGAGCCGCCGATGCCGGGACAAGCAGACTGTAACGGTTCAAAACCCAATCCTGGTCCGATGTCCAGGCTTCCCCGATGACGCGCCCGTCCCGCCTCGCCGCCCTCGGGCCGGTTCTCGCCCTCGGCTGGCTGCTCGGCGCGGGGACCGCGCAGGCGGCGCCCGAGCCGCCGGTCTCGGCTCTGACGCTGGTCGGGCCTCCGGTGGTGATGTTCAAGGCGACCCGCGACGCCTGCGACGGGGACGACGTGCCGGATGCCTCGGCAAGGGCGTTTCGCGACGCGTCTGGGGCGGTGGCGCTGTTCGGGATGCACTACCGCAACCGTGCCTTCCGCGGCCCGAGCCTGGATGCGCTCAAACTCGACTGCACGGTGGTGCTCGATTCCGGCGGTCAGGCCGATCCCGCCGCCTATGACGACGCCTCCTGGATCACCGCCACCTGGACCGAGGACGGGCGCCGCGTCGCCGCTCTGGTCCATCACGAGTACAGGGCCAACGAGCATCCGGGCCGCTGCCGTTCCGCGGTCTACCTGGAATGCTGGTACAACAGCGTGATCGCGGCGACGTCGCCGGATGGCGGGCGCAGCTTCACCCGGGCGAGTCCCCCGGTGGTGGTGGCCGGCGCGCCTTTCCGGCAGGAGGTCGACCAGGGTCGCCATCGCGGCTTCTTCAATCCCTCGAACATCGTCGGCGACGGAAGGTGGCGCTATTTCCTGGCCTCCACGACCGGATGGCGCCTGCCGGGCAGCGACCAATCGGCCGGGGTCTGTCTGTTCCGTTCGGACAATCCCGCCGACCCGACACTGTGGCGGGCCTGGACCGGAACCGGCTTCACCGCCGCCTTCCCCGATCCGTATGCGAAGCCGCCCAAGCGGCCGGCCACCTGCGCGCCGATCGCGCCGTTTCCGACCCCGGTCGGCGCGGTGGTGCGGCACCGGGCCAGCGGCGCCTGGATCGCGGTCTTCATGGCCAAGGCCGGCGAGGGCTTTCCGCAATCGGGCTTCTACTGGACCACCTCCCGCGACCTCCTGGCCTGGGACCAGCCCCGGCTGCTGCTGGCGGGTGCGACTCTCTACGACGATCCCTGCCGGGCGCCCGGCGGCCTGATCGCCTATCCGTCGCTGCTCGATCCGGACGCGCAGGGGCGCAACTTCGACGATACCGGCGATCGCGCTATCCTGACCTACGTCACCCTGCGCACCGAGGGCTGTACCATCACCTCCGACCGCGACCTCCTGCGGCGGACCCTGGCGATCAAGGTATGGCCGTGAGGTCGGGCTCGGGGCGGCGCACCAGATCGATAAAGGCCTGGAGCGGCGGCGGGATCTGGCGCCGGCCGGCATAATACAGGAACAGCCCGGGGAAACTCGGGCACCAGTCGGGCATCAGGCGGACCAGCCGACCGGACGCCAGGTGCTCGACGACGCTCTCCTCGAAGACCAGTCCGAGTCCGAGCCCCGCGAGGGCCGCCTGCACGATCATCTCCTGGTCGTTGACGATGAGCGGTCCGTCGACGGAGACCGCCACCGCCCGCCCCTCCTTCTCCAGCTCCCAGCGATAGATCGCCCCGCCCGGAAAGCGCTGCCGGATGCAGAGGTGCCGGCCAAGATCGTCCGGACCTTCCGGGTGCGAACGCCCGGCGAGGTAGTCGGGGGACCCCACCACGGCGAAGCGCTGCGCCCCGCCGAGCGCCACCGCGATCATGTCGCCGGCAAGATGCTCGCCGAAGCGCACCCCGGCATCGAAGCCGCCGGCGACCACATCGGTCATGGCATCGTCGGCCACGACCTCGACGCGGACAGCCGGATGACGGGCGAGGTAGCGCGCCACCAGCGGCATCAGGACGAAGCGACAGGCCGAGCGCGGGGCATTGATCCGCAGGGCGCCCCCGAGCGTCGCCCGGAACGCTCCTGCCGCCCCCACCGCCTCGGCGATCTCGGCCAGGGCCGGCCCGATCCGGGTGAGCAGCGCCGCTCCCGCCTCGGTCGGAGCGACGCTCCGGGTGGTGCGATGGAGCAGCCGCACGCCCATCCGGGTCTCCAGGCCTCGGAGGGCGTGGCTCAGCGCCGAAGTCGAGACGCCGAGTTCGAGGGCCGCCCGGCGGAAGCTGCCATTCCGTGCGATGGCGGCGAACACCGTGAGGTCGGCGAGATCGCTGCGCTGCATTGATGAATCTCGCTCAACGGTTCGTCAGGGCGGGTCGATCTTATCGCCGCAGGTCCCGCATGGCACATCGCGGGGGCGAAACCCGAATCCAGGAGCCGCCCATGCGACAGCAACCCCTCGGCCAGACCGGCCTCACCGTCTCCGTCCCGGGCCTCGGCTGCATGGGCATGTCGGAGTTCTATGGTCCGTCCGACGAGACGGAATCCCTCGCGGTCCTCGCGGCGGCGCTCGATCGCGGCTACGATTTTCTCGACACCGCCGACACCTACGGCCTCGGCCACAACGAGACCCTGCTGGGCCGCTTCCTGAAGGGCCGGCGCGACCGGGTGGTTCTCGCCACCAAGTTCGCCATCGTGCGCCCGCCCGACAGCACCGAGCGGCGCATCGACAATACGCCGGCCTACATCGCCCGCGCCTGCGAGGCCTCCCTGACCCGCCTCGGCGTCGAGACCATCGACCTCTATTATTGCCATCGCCGCAATCCGGAGACCCCGCTGGCCGAGATGGTGGGCGCGATGGCGCGGCTGGTGGAGCAGGGCAAGGTGCGGGGGCTCGGCCTGTCCGAAGTCTCGCCCGAAACTCTGCGGGCCGCCCACGCGATCCACCCCATCGCGGCGGTGCAGAGCGAATATTCCCTGTGGAGCCGGGCGCCTGAGGACGGGATGCTGGAGACCTGCCGCGAACTCGGCGTCACCTTCGTGGCCTACTCGCCGCTCGGACGCGGCTTCCTCACCGGCGGCCTCGACACGGCCGGACTCGCGGCGGACGATTTCCGACGGGGCAATCCGCGCTTCCAGGCCGATGCGCTGGCCCGGAACCAGGGCCTGCTGGACGGGCTCGGGGCCATCGCGGCGCGCCGGGGCGCCGGTGCGGGGCAGATCGCCCTCGCGTGGCTCGTCGACCGGGGGCCGGGCGTGGTCCCGATCCCGGGCACCCGGCGGGCGGTCCGACTGGCCGAGAACGCCGCGGCGATGGACCTCGCGCTGACGCCGGCCGAGATCGCCGAACTCGACGCCCTGTTCGATCCCGGCGCCGTCGCCGGTGCCCGCTATGCCGAGGGTGGAACCGCCGGCATCGAGGTGCTGTGAGCCCGGTGCCTCAGAACTGGCGCAGGTAGGGCGCGGGCTTCTGGCCGAGGATGCGCCAGGTGCCGGCGAGGCCGAGGACGATCGCGAAGGCCACCGCCAGCGCGGCGGCCACGATCGCGCCCGACAGGTCGAGGGTGAATTCGAGCTTCATCACGCGGGTGACGATCACCCACCCGGCAAGGGTGCCGGCGGCGAGACCGAAGATCGCCGTCGCCAGCCCGAGGGCGCCGTATTCGAGGGTGTAGGCGGCGAGCAGGCGGGATCGGGTGGCGCCCAGGGTCTTGAGCACGACGGCATCGTAGAGCCGGGCGCGGTGGCCCGCCGCCAGCGCACCCGCCAGCACGAACAGGCTGGCCACCACGGCGATGCCGCTGGCGCCCCGGATGGCCAGGACCAGCTTGGCGACGATGTCGCTGACAGCCTCCAACGCCTCCTTCACCCGCACGCTGGTGACGGACGGATAGGCCCGGGCGACATCCCGCAGGATGGTGGCCTCGGCCTTCGCGTCCGGCCCGTTGGGCAGGGTCAGGGTGGCGAGGTCGGAATGCGGCGCCCCCCGGAAGGTGCCGGGCGTGAACACCATGACGAAGTTGATGCCGAGCGAGCGCCATTCGACCTTGCGCAGGTTGGCGATCTTCGCCGTCAGGGTGCGCCCGAGGACGTTGACCGTCACGGTGCTGCCGACCTTGAGGTCGAGCTTGCCCGCCAGTTCGGCATCGAACGAGACCAGCGGCGTCCGCGCCTCCTCGGCATTCCACCACGTGCCGGAGACCAGGGACGAGCCCTCGGGCAGATCCTCCGCGTAGGTGATGCCCCGATCGCCGTCGAGGACCCAGGCGGCATCCTCCGGCGGCTTGATCTCGCCAGCCGGGACGCCGTTCAGGGCGGTGATCCGCCCGCGCATCATCGGCACCCGCTCGATCTTGGCGCCCGGGGCCTGAGCGCCGAGGAAGCCGTGGAACGCATCCGCGTCGCTGGACGGGATGTCGAGGAAGAACAGGTTCGGGGCCTTGGCCGGCAGGGAGTTGGTGAGCGTGCGCCGCACGTTGGCGTCGATCAGGCTCAGGGTGACCAGGAGGGTCACGCCGAGGCCGAGGGAGAGCACGATGGCGGGGGTGAGCGCCCCCGGGCGATGCAGGTTGGCGAGCGCCATCCGGGGGGCGGCCCGACGCGGGCGCGGCAGGCGGCGGGCGAGCGCCATCAGCCCGACGGCGACGAGGCGCAGGAGCCCGAAGGCGAGCCCGGCGGCGATGATGAAGATCAGCGCCAGACGCCGGTCGAAGGCGGTGACCAGGGCCAGGGCGACGAGCCCGGCCAGGGCCGCGCCCAGGATGAGGCGATAGCGCAACCGCGTCCGGATCGAGCCCGGATCGACCACGTCGCGGAACAGGCCCGAGACCGGGATGTCGTGGGCGCGGCCGAGGGGCAGGATCGCGAAGGCGAGCGCGGTCAGGAAGCCGTAGGCCGCCGCCAGGGCCAGTTCGCCCGGCGCCAGCGTCGGATTGAGGGGCAGCGGCAGGGCATCGTGGAACACGGCGTCGAGGCCGAAGGGCAGCGCCGCGCCGACCGCCAGCCCGATCGCGATGCCGAGGGCGGCGATCAGCAGGACCTGGGTCAGATAGAGAACGACGACCTGCCCGCCCGGCGCGCCGACGCTCTTCAGGGTGGCGATGGCGCCGCGCTTGCGCTCGACGAAGGCCGCGACCGCATTGGCGACGCCAACGCCGCCGACGATGAGCGCGGTGAGCCCGACCAGGGTCAGGAACTGGGTGAAACGCTCGATGCTCTTGGCGAAGCGCGGGTCCGCATTGGTCCGCGCCCGCATCTCCCAGCCGGCATCCGGGGCCGCCTTGGCGATGGCGGCGACGCGGGTGTCGAGTTCGGCATCGGCGACATTCGGAACCTGCAGGCGGTAGCTCCAGCGATTGAGACTGCCGGGCCGGATCAGGTCCGAAGCCGCGAGCGCCGCGTGCGAGATCAGCACGCGCGGCCCGAAGCCGATGCCGTTGGCGATGCGGTCGGGCTCCGACACCAGGGTGGCCCGAATCGCGAAGGGCTTGCCCGCGATGGTGATCCGGTCGCCGACCTTGAGGTCGAGGCGCGTCAGCAGCACGGGGTCCGCCACCGCACCGGCGGCGCCGTCGCGCTCGGCCAGCAGATCTGCCAGGGGCTCGGCCGGATCGGTGACGAGGTTGCCGGCGCTGGGATAATCGGCGCCGACCGCCTTCAGCTCGACCAGGGCGGCACCGGTCTCGCCCGCCACCGCCATCGCCCGCAGGGTGGTCACCACGGAGACCCTGCCCTGGGCGTCGAGGGCAGCCCGCTCCTCGGGCGTCGCCTCCCGGTTGATCAGGCTGTAGGTGAGGTCGCCGCCGAGGATGCGGGCGCCCTCGCGACCGAGCCCGTCGGTCAGCGAGCGCGAGATCGAGGCGACGCCCGCGATGGCGGCGACCCCGAGCGCGATGCAGGCGAGAAAGACGGTGAAGCCCGCGAGACCGCCGCGCAATTCGCGCAGGGCGAGCCGCAGGGTGAGCGGGATGCGGGAGCCGGCCCGCCGGGGCGTCGCGGTTTCGGGAAGGGTGCCGTGCATCGGATCAGGCCTGGACCGGCGCCGGCGCTTCCACCCGGCCGGAGCGCAGGCGGACGGTGCGGTCGCATAGGCGCGCGAGGCCGGGATCGTGCGTGACCAGCACGAGGGTGGCGCCGCGGTCGCGCTTGAGGGCGAACAGCAGGTCGACGATCTGTCGACCGGTCGCCTCGTCGAGATTGCCCGTCGGCTCGTCGGCCACGAGGATCGCCGGGTTCGGCGCGATGGCACGCGCGATGGCGACCCGCTGCTGCTCGCCGCCGGAGAGCTGGGCCGGGTAATGGTGCAGCCGGTGGCCGAGGCCGACCGCCTCCAGCTCGGCCTGGGCCCGGCGGTGGGCGTCGGGCTGGTCGGCGAGTTCGAGGGGCAGGGCCACGTTCTCCAGGGCCGTCATGGTCGGCACCAGGTGGAAGGCCTGGAACACGATGCCGATGCGACGCCCGCGAAAGCGCGCCAGGGCGTCCTCGTCGAGGGTGCCGAGATCCGTGCCCTCCACGACGATGCGACCCGCATCGGGCCGCTCCAGCCCCGCCATCACCATCAGGAGGGTCGATTTGCCCGATCCGGACGGGCCGACCAGGCCGACCGCCTCACCGGGTGCCACGTCGAGGGAGATTCCGCGCAGGACGTGGACGCGCGCCGCGCCGCGGCCGAGGCTCAGGTCGATGTCGGAGAGGGCGATAGTCCGCGCCGTCGGCGCCGTGGGCTTGTCGGACTTCAACGGGCGACCGATCTGTGGGCAACTGAGGTCATGGTGAACCGAGGGTCGGGGTTGTGATCGAATGGGTCTGTGTGGAGTCTCACGTCTCGCCGATATGGTCCGGGCGCAAGCGGCGCGCCATGCCGGTCTCGGCCTCGCGGCCATGATGACGCTCTTTGCCGCACTCGGGCCGGGCGATACGCCCGCACGCGCCGCCGCCGACACGCCCCCCGTGAAGCTCGTGGCCTTCGGCGACAGCCTCACGGCCGGATACCGCCTGCCGGCGGATGCCGCCTTCCCGGCCGTGCTGGAACGGGCCTTGAAGGCCCGCGGTCGCGCCGTCTCGATCGCCAATGCGGGCGTCTCGGGCGACACCACCACGGGCGGGCTCGACCGCCTCGACTGGTCGATCCCGGACGGGACGGACGGGGTCATCCTGGAACTCGGCGCCAACGACATGCTGCGCGGCACCGATCCGGCGGTGACCCGCAAGGCCCTCGACGCGATGATCGCCCGGCTGAAGGCGCGTGGAATTCCGGTCCTCCTCGCGGGCATGAAGGCCGCGCCGAATCTCGGGGCGGATTACGTGGCGCGCTTCGATGCGATCTATCCGGACCTCGCCAAGAGCTACGGCCTCGTCCTCTACCCGTTCTTCCTCGAGAGCATCCTGGGCGATCGGCAGGCCCACCTCGATGACGGCCTGCACCCGAACGCCAAGGGGGTGCAGGCCATCGTGGCCGGCATCCTGCCCACGGTCGAAAGCTTCCTCGATCGCCTGACGCCGCAGGGGCGCTGAGGCCGTGCCCCGCCTGTTCACCGGGCTGGAGATCCCGCCGGACGTCGCCGAGGCGCTGTCCCTCAAGCGCGGTGCCCTGCGCGGCAGCCGTTGGATCGAGCCATCCGATTATCACGTGACCCTGCGGTTCCTCGGCGACGTCGAGGTCGAGATCGCCGAAGCCCTGCACGCGCGGCTGGCCGAGGCGCGGCCCCGGGCGCCCTTCGCCGTCACCCTCGACGGATTGGCGAGTTTCGGGGGCGACAAGCCCCGGGCGATCCTCGCCACGGTGGCGCCGAATGCCGAACTCGGCGATCTCCAGGCCGAGCACGAGCGCCTCGCCCGCCAGGCGGGGGCCGAAGCCGAGCGACGAAAATTCACGCCCCACGTCACCCTGGCGCGCCTGCGCCGCGAGGCCGGCGCGGAGGATGTCGCCGCCTATCTCGGTGAGCGCGGATTGTTCACATCGCTGACCTTCACGGTGGAGCGGGTCGCGCTGTTCTCGGCGCGCGAGTCGAAGGGCGGCGGCCCCTACGTGGTCGAGGCCGCTTATCCGCTGGGATGACCGGCCGATCGCGTGCCGGTCTCAGAGCCGGCGCAGGGCCACCGTCTCGATGCGGTGGCTCGCCCCCTTGGCGAGGATCAGGCTGGCCCGCTGGCGGGTCGGCAGGATGTTGTCGCGCAGGTTGGGCAGGTTGATCGTCGTCCACAGGGTGTCGGCGATCTCGATCGCCTCCGCCTCCGTCACCTCGGCATACTTGCGGAAGTAGGACAGCGGATCGCGGAAGGCGGTCTGGCGCAGGCGCAGGAAGCGGTTGACGTACCAGCGATGCAGGTCGTCCTCGTGGCCGTCGAGATAGATCGAGAAGTCGAAGAAGTCGGACACGAACGGGATTGCGGTGCCGTCGCGCGGCAGGCGCGCGGGCTGGAGCACGTTCAGACCCTCGACGATGAGGATGTCGGGCGATTCGATGATCCGCTCCTCGCCCTGCACCACATCGTAGACGAGGTGCGAGTATAGCGGCGCGGCCACGCGCTTCTTGCCGGCCTTGATGTCGGTGAGGAAGCGCAGCAGCGCGGCGGTGTCGTAGCTTTCCGGGAAGCCCTTGCGCTCCATCGCGCCCATGCGCTTCAGCTCGGCATTCGGCAGGAGGAAGCCGTCGGTGGTGATGAGGTCGACCTTCGGAGTGTTGGGCCAGCGCGCCAGGAGCGCCGCCAGCACGCGGGCCGAGGTCGATTTGCCGACCGCGACCGAACCGGCGAGGCCGATGATGTAGGGCACCTTGGTCTCGTGCTCGGCCAGCAGGAAGCGCTGGGTCGCCTTGAACAGCCCCTGCGTCGCCGCGACGTAGAGCGAGAGCAACCGCGACAGCGGCAGATAGATCGCCTCGACCTCCTCCACCGAGATCGGATCGTTGAGAGATTGGAGCCGGGCCACTTCCTCGGCGGCCAGGGTCAGAGGGGTGTCGGCGCGCAGCTGCGCCCATTCCTCGCGGTTGAACAGGCGATAGGGCGAGAGCCGCTCGGAGCCCTCGCCGGTCACCGGGTCGTGACCCATCACCGGATTCTGTCCCCGAATGGCGGGACGTTCGGGCCGGCCCATCGGCATGGGGGGCTCGGCGTTCACGCGGGCCTCCGTGCGGCCTTCTCGGCGATCCCGCTCTGGACCGTCCGCCGCTGCAATTCAGCCAGCACCTCGTCGAGGGCGATGCCGCCCCCGCGCAGCACAACCAGGAGGTGATAGAGCACGTCCGCCGATTCGCTGACGAGGCCGGCGCGATCACCCTGGACCGCGGCGATCGCGGCCTCGACAGCCTCCTCGCCGAGTTTCTTGGCAGCCCGGGCGGGGCCACCGGAGAGGAGCTTTGCGGTGTAGGACGTCTCGGGGGAGGCCGCCGCACGGTCCGCGACCAGGGCTTCGAGGTCGCTGAGAGTAAATTGGGTCATACCATCCTGATCCCGGCGAACCGGGCTTATCGTGCCATGCAACCAAGCGTGCGGCACGATGGATCATGACGCAAGGGCTGCGACAACTCGGCCTCAGGGATCGAGGCGCATGGAAAGGCCGGCCGCGGCCATGTGGGCCTTGGCCTCGGAAACGGTGTGCTGCCCGAAATGGAAGATCGAGGCGGCCAGGACCGCGCTGGCGCCGCCATCGCGCACGCCCGCCACCAGATCGTCGAGACCGCCGACGCCGCCGGAGGCGATGACCGGCACCGAGACGGCGTCGGCGATGGCCCGGGTCAGGCCGATGTCGTAGCCGGAGCGCATCCCGTCCCGATCCATCGAGGTCACCAGCAATTCTCCGGCGCCGCGGGCGGTCACGGTGCGGGCGAAGGCGATGGCGTCGATGCCGGTCGGTTTGCGTCCGCCATGGGTGAAGATCTGCCATTGCGGCGGCGCGTCGGGCGCGGAGGTGCGCTTGGCATCGATCGCCACGACGATGCATTGGCTGCCGAACTTCTCCGCCCCGCGCGCCACGAAATCGGGATCGTTGACCGCCGCCGTGTTGATCGAGACCTTGTCGGCCCCGGCCAGCAGCAGCGTGCGGATATCCGCCACCGTGCGGATGCCCCCACCGACGGTGAGCGGCATGAAGCAGGCCTCGGCGGTGCGGCTGACCACGTCGAGCAGCGTTCCGCGATCCTCGTGGCTCGCGGTGATGTCGAGGAAGCAGAGTTCGTCGGCTCCGGCCGCGTCATAGGCCTTGGCGGCCTCGACCGGATCGCCGGCATCGCGCAGTTCGAGGAACTGCACGCCTTTCACGACGCGACCGTCCTTGACGTCGAGGCAGGGGATGATGCGGGTCTTGAGCACGGGGGTCCTCGAACCGGATCAGGCCGCCGGACCGGCATCGGCCGCGCCGGTGGCGCGCCGGATCGCCGCCAGGGCCTCAC
This sequence comes from Methylobacterium sp. Leaf113, assembly GCF_001423325.1. Classification (NCBI taxonomy): domain Bacteria; kingdom Pseudomonadati; phylum Pseudomonadota; class Alphaproteobacteria; order Hyphomicrobiales; family Methylobacteriaceae; genus Methylobacterium; species Methylobacterium sp. Leaf113. The sequence goes on along the minus strand of NZ_LMNJ01000052.1, from coordinate 150,441 downwards.
GCGGATCGATGCGGCCGTCGTAGAGGGCGCGGCCCGTGATGGCGCCGGCGAGCAGCGCGCAATCCGGCTCCAGGATGCGGTGGACATCCTCGATCGAGGCGAGGCCGCCGGACGCGATCACCGGGATGGTGACGGCGCGGGCGAGGCCGAGGGTCATCTCGATGTTGAGGCCCTTCAGGATGCCGTCACGGGCGATGTCGGTGTAGATGATGGCCGCGACGCCGGCATCCTCGAACCGGCGACCGAGTTCCTCCGCCGTCATGCTGGAGGTGGTCGCCCAGCCTTCGACCGCGACGCGGCCGTCCTTGGCGTCGATGCCGACCGCGATCTTGCCCGGATAGAGACGGGCCGCCTCGCGCACGAAGGCGGGATCGCGCACGGCGGCGGTGCCGATGATGACGCGGCTGACGCCCTTGGCGATCCAGGCCTCCAGCGTACGCATCTCGCGGATCCCGCCGCCGAGCTGCACCGGCAGCCTGGTGCGGGCCAGGATCGCGTCGACGGCGTCGGCATTCATCGGGGCGCCCGCGAAAGCGCCGTCGAGATCGACCACATGCAGCCAGGAGAAGCCCTGTTCCTCGAAGACGGCGGCCTGCGCGGCCGGGTCATCGCTGAACACGATGGCCTGGGCCATGTCGCCCTGGACGAGGCGGACGCAGCGTCCTTCCTTGAGATCGATGGCCGGGAACAGGATCACGCGTCGGTTCGCTTTCGGGTGGACGGTTCAAAAGTGGGGTGCGGGTCTCAGGGGCGCCAGCGCAGGAAGTTGGCAAGGAGCGCGAGGCCGAGGTGCTGGCTCTTCTCCGGATGGAACTGGGTGCCGGCGACGTTGTCGCGCGCCACCATCGCGGTCACCGCGCCACCGTAATCGCTATGGGCGACCCGGTCCTCGGACCGCTCCGGCGACAGCGCGTAGCTGTGCACGAAGTAGGCGTGCAGGCCGCCCTCGCCGGTGGGGATATCGGCCAGCAGCGCGTGCTCGCGGTCCACCTGCAGGGTGTTCCAGCCCATATGCGGCACCTTGAGGCCCGGATCGGACGGCTGAATCGGTCCGACATCGCCGGGAATCCAGCCGAGGCCCGGCGTCGTGTCGTATTCGAGGCCGCGCGTCGCGAGGAGTTGCATGCCGACGCAGATGCCGAGGAAGGGGCGACCCCGCGCATGCGCCGCATGGGTCATCGCCTCCACCATGCCGGGCACGGCGTCGAGGCCACGGCGGCAATCGGCGTAGGCGCCGACGCCGGGCAGAACCACCCGGTCGGCCCGCGCGACGGTCTCGGCCTCATCGGTCAGGACGATCCGCGTCGCATCCAGGCCGGCCTCGCGCGCGGCGCGCTCGAAGGCCTTGGCGGCGGAGTGCAGATTGCCCGAGCCGTAATCGATGATGGCGACGGTCTCGACGCTCACCGGCGCGTCTCGCTGAAGGGGAACATGCCGATGGCGAGATCGCTCGGTGGGACAGCGAGTCCGCCAGAGGGGGCCGAGGACGGCCGTGCGGGGGGCGCGCCTTCGAGCCAGCGGGCGGAGGCCTTCATCTCGGCTTCCTCGGTGCTCGCGGCGATCACCGCATCCCGGACCGGTCGCCCGACCCGGGCATAGGTCCAGCGCCGCAGGGAGGAGGCTTCGAGGCCGATCAGGATCGAGACCAGGAGCGCGATGATCGACGCCGCCACCGGCGTCAGGCCGAGGAGGCGTCCACCGAGCGCCACGCCGGCGAGGAGCACCAGCACGCCGAGGCCCGCGAGCCAGAGACGGTGGAAGAAGAACCACAGGGGTCCGAAGGCGAAGGCCGGCCAGGAGAAGCCGTCCGGCACCAGGTGCGCGCGTTCGAGGCCGTAAGCCTCGCCGGCCAGGGCGTCCCGCTCCGGGTGCAACGTATAGGTGCGCATCACGTCTCGCATCCTCCCTGCCGAGCCGCCCCGAGGCGGATCAGAGCGATCCCTTCGTGGAGGGAACCCGACCACCCTCGCGGGGATCGATCGCCACCGCCTGGCGCAAGGCGCGGGCCAAGCCCTTGAAGCAGCTCTCGGCGATGTGGTGGGCGTTGTCGCCGTACAGCGTCTCGACATGTAGAGTGAGGCCGGCATTCATGGCGAAGGCCTGGAACCACTCGCGCACCAGTTCGGTGTCGAACTGCCCGATCTTCTCGACCCGGAACTCGGTGCGAAACACCAGGAACGGGCGGCCGGAAATGTCGATGGCGACGCGGGTCAGCGCCTCGTCCATGGGTAAGTGGATGTCCGCATACCGGGCGATGCCGCGCTTGTCGGCCAGGGCCTGCGCAACCGCCTGCCCAAGGGCGATGCCGGTGTCCTCCACCGTGTGGTGATGGTCGACGTGGAGATCGCCGGACACCGCGACGTCGAGGTCGAACAGGCCGTGGCGGGCGAACAGTTCGAGCATGTGATCGAAGAAACCGACGCCGGTCGAGACGGTGGCGCGTCCGGTTCCGTCGAGATCGACCGAGACGCGGACGTCGGTTTCCGCCGTCTTGCGGCTGATACTGGCGAAGCGCCTGGCCTCTTGGGTCACTGATCGGTTCCGGTTCTTCGAGACGAACCCGCCTTCTAGTGCGAAGACCGGCGCCCGTGAAGGGCGCCCAATGCCGAATCCACCGGCGCGCCGATCACGTCAGGCGGAGAGGACTCGTCCGGCCACGGCATCGAGCTTGGCCAGCAGGGCCGGATCGCGCTGCGCCGGGGCGGTCATGATGGCGCCGTCGAGGGCCCGCTCGGTGCCCGCCGGACAGGCCACGCGCTCGGCCGGGAAGTCGCGGGCGAGACGGGCGACGAGCCGAGCGGCCTTGTCGGCATTGGCGCGCGCCACCGCCACCACGGCGGCCACGTCCACCGCCTCGTGGGTCGGGTGCCAGCAATCGAAGTCGGTCACCATGGCGATGGTCGCGTAGGTGATCTCGGCCTCGCGGGCGAGCTTGGCCTCCGGCATGTTGGTCATGCCGATGACGTCGTAGCCGAGGGCCTTGTAGGTGGTGGATTCCGCGTAGGTCGAGAATTGCGGCCCCTCCATGCAGACATAGGTCCCGCCGCGATGGACCGCGATGTCCTCGGCCTGCGCCGCCTCGGCGATGCGGCCCTGCAAGGCGGGACCGATCGGGTGGGCCAGGGAGACGTGGGCGACGCAGCCGTCGCCGAAGAAGGACGCGGCGCGGCCGTGGGTCCGGTCGACGAACTGGTCGACGAGGACGAAGAGGCCGGGATGCAGCTCCGCCTTGAACGAGCCGCAAGCCGACAGCGAGACGAGGTCCGTGACCCCGGCCCGCTTCAGGATGTCGATATTCGCCCGATAATTGATGCCGGACGGTGAGAAGCGGTGGCCCCGCCCGTGGCGGGCGAGGAACACCACCTTGGTCTCGCCGATGCGGCCGATGCGCAGGGCGTCCGAGGGCTCGCCCCAGGGAGACTCGATCCGCTCCTCGCGGACATCCTCCAGGCCGGGCAGGTCATAGACCCCGGACCCGCCCATCACGCCGAGCACCGCTGCCGTCATCCCCATCTCCAAAAGTTCGCGCCGGTCGCCCCTCCTTGGGGCGCCGGCGCGGGTCGTGTCAACGAAGCGAGGCCAGGAAGCAAGGCCGGGTCGAACCGACCGCTCGGCGCTTGCTCAGTAGGTCTTGTGCAGCTCGGGCTGGAGGCCGTGGACCTCGCCGCCGACCTTCGCCCAGATCTTCTTCTTCACGTAGTAGAGCAGGCCGGCCAGCACGAGCAGGAACAGGATCACCCGCAGGCCGAGGGCCTTGCGCGCCATCATGTGGGGCTCGGCCGCCCAGGCCATGAACGCCGCGACGTCCTTGGAATACTGCTCCGTGGTCTCCGGCACCACCGGCTCACCCTTGTCGTTCTTGGCGTACGTTACCTGCCCGTCGCTGATCGGCTTCGGCATCGCGATCAGGTGACCGGCGTAATACTTGTTGTAGTAGGTCCCTGCCGGAATCTCCTTGCCGGCCGGCGGATCCTCGTAGCCGTTCAGGAGCGCGTGGATGTAGTCCACGCCCTGCTCCGAGAAGCCGATGAACGGCATCGCGTCGAAGACGAACCACGGGAAGCCGCGCTCGTAGGTCCGGGCTTTCGCCAGCACCGAGAAGTCGGGCGGGGCCTTGCCACCGTTGGCGGCGGCGGCCGCCTTCTCGTTCGGGAAGGGCGACGGGAAGGCGTCGGCGGCACGGGCGGGACGCTCGACGTCCTCACCCGCATCGTTCTGCTCCTTCACCTTGTACTGGGCGGCGAGTTCCTTGACCTGCCCGGTGGTGAAGCCGGGCCCCCCCTCCTCCGAGAGGTTGCGGAAGCGCACCAGGCTCATGCCGTGGCAGCTCGAGCAGACTTCCTTGTAGACCTGGAAACCGCGCTGAAGCTGGGCCTGGTCGAAGCGCCCGAAGGTCCCGGCGAAGCTCCACGTTTCGCGGGGCGGGTTCGGTGGGCCATGCTCTTCCTCTGCCTGGACGGCAGAGATGCTCATGACGGCCGCGAGCAGGGACGCGGCGAGAAGGCGGGTTGTTTTCATGGTTCTTAAAAGTCCCCTGCCCTCAACCTTTGGACGATGGTGCGGCCGCCGCACCCACCGGCATGCCGGACCCGCTGATCTGCTTGCCGGGACCGGTCACGGTCTCGAGGATCGAGCCCGGAAGAGCCTTCGGCGTCTCGAACAGGCCGACCAGCGGCATCACGAGCAGGAAGTGCAGGAAGTAATATGCCGTGCAGATCCGGGCCGCGATGACGTAGCCACCCTCCGGCGGTTTCGCGCCGAGCCAGCCGAGCACCACGCAGACCACCACGAACAGCCAGAAGAACTGGCGATAGATCGGGCGGTAGTTGCACGAACGCACCCGGGAGGTGTCGAGCCACGGCGCCAGCGCCAGGATCAGCACTGCGCTGAACATCAGGATGACGCCGCCGAGCTTGTCCGGCACCGCGCGCAGGATCGCGTAGAACGGCAGGAAGTACCATTCCGGAACGATGTGGGCGGGGGTCACGGCCGGGTTGGCCGGCACGTAGTTGTCGGCGTGGCCGAGGTAGTTCGGCTGGTAGAAGATCCAGTAGGCGAAGAAGGCGAAGAACACGACCGAGGCGAACACGTCCTTGACGGTCGCGTAGGGCGTGAAGGGGACAGCATCCTTGCCGGTCTTGATCGGGATGCCGGCCGGGTTGTTCTGGCCCGTCACGTGCAGCGCCCAGACGTGCAAGATCACCACACCGGTGATCATGAACGGCAGCAGGTAGTGGAGCGAGAAGAAGCGGTTCAGGGTCGGGTTGCCGACCGAGTATCCACCCCAGAGCAGGCTCTGGATGGTGTCGCCCACCACCGGAATCGCCGCCAGGATGTTGGTGATGACGGTGGCGCCCCAGAAGCTCATCTGGCCCCATGGCAGGGTGTAGCCAAGGAACGCGGTCGCCATCATCAGCAGGTAGATGATCACGCCGAGGATGTAGAGCACCTCGCGGGGGGCCTTGTACGAGCCGTAATACAACGCCCGGAAGATGTGGACGTAGACCGCCACGAAGAACATCGACGCGCCGTTGGCGTGCATGTAGCGCAGCAGCCAGCCGTAATTCACGTCGCGCATGATGTGCTCGACGGAGTTGAAGGCGTTGGCGGCGGAGGGATCGTAGTGCATCGCCAGCCAGACGCCGGTGACGATCTGCGACACCAGCATGGCGATCAGGATCGCGCCGAAGGTCCAGAAGTAGTTGAGGTTCCGCGGCACCGGGAAGGAGACGAAGGACGAATGCACCAGCCCGATCAGGGGCAGGCGCGATTCGAACCACTTCGCCAAGGCACTCTTGGGAACGTAGATATTGCCGTGTCCGCTCATGGGGCGACCCGCTCCAAATCCTGTTTCAGGGTGTCAGGCGACGGCCTTGCCGCCCTCTTCGCCGATCCGGATCTTGGAATCCGATTCGAAGATGTAGGGCGGGATCGGCAGGTTCGTCGGGGCGGGCCCCCGGCGCACCCGGCCTGACGTGTCGTAGAGGGAGCCGTGACAGGGGCAGGACCAGCCTTCGTACTGGCCCTGATGGCCGATCGGCACGCAGCCGAGATGGGTGCAATTGCCGTAGACCACGAGCCACTTGGCGTGGCCCTGCTTCACGCGGGCGGCGTCCGTCTGCGGATCGATGAGATCCGCCATCTTCACCTCGCCGGCTTCCTTGATCTCCTTCTCCGAGCGGTTGCGCACGAAGATGAGCTTGCCGCGCCAGAACACGTTGACGATCTGACCTTCCTGGATCGGTGCCAGATCGACTTCGAGCGGAGCACCGGCCGCGATGGTCTCGGCGTCCGGCGCCATCGAGGCGACGAAGGGCCAGGCGAGCGCGCCGGCACCAACGGCCAAGGCCGCTCCCGTCGCGAGGAACATGAAGTCACGTCGCGTGCCGTCCGGCGCGCCGTGAGAGTTCTCAGGATCGGCTGCCGTGTTCGCCAAGTGTCACACTCCAAGCATGATTGCGCCGGATGAGCCTCATTCCGGGTGCGGAATCGGCCAGACGGGACCTTAGAGGCTTTCAAAGGAAAGTCAGCCCGGCGGGACGGAAGCACCATCCCACAGCATTGTGCAATGCGACCCCGCGTCACCCGAAGTCAAGGCGCGAACCCGTTCTGAATCGGCCGTTTCCGACCTTGGCGCAGCAGCGTTGCGGCAGTGCCGCGCGGGGGTCCTCCGAGCCATGCAGAAGGGCGAGTCTCGGGCGCGTTCGCTGGTCTTGCCATGCGCTCGGCGTGGAGGCGGATGCCGTCAGGACCATGAACGATATCGCAGGTCGGACTGCTCCGTTCACGGCGCCATCGATGGCCGCCCCAGGGTCCGGCGATCGGTCCGGCCCGGATCGTGCTGAACACCCATGCGACGATGGCTGCCGGCCAGGGGTTGCGATCACCCTGCGTCGCATCCGCTTTTTGCCGCCTGTGCGCAACCGCGCAGATGCGTTACCCGGAACCGCATAGCTTGACCGTCTCGTCAGGCCGCCGACGCCGAGAGACTCATGGACGTCACCGATCCGCCCTTCACCCCGGACGGGCTGCGAATTGCCGGCGGCGTCCTGCTGCCCGTCATCGCGGCGAGGCTTGGCGTCGGCACGGACGAGACCAATTCCGCCGGCGACGAGCGCGTGCCCCTGTGGCGGGCGGTTCACACCAACTTCGTCGCTATCCCGATGGCCCAGAAGGGCGGCACCGCCGCGTCGCGGATTGTCCACGCCACTCCCATCGGCGCCGCGATCGGAGCCTCCCCGGTGGCGGCGGTACTGCCTCTCCCGTTGCGACGGCACCTGCTTGGGGAGCATCGGACGGCGTGAAGATCCGCCCGTCGGAATTCAGACCTAGTCTCGCCGGGGTCCCGCGCTGGATGGCAGTTGGGGCCGCACGCGGCACGCCGGTCTTCCTGTTTGCCGCTCAACCCGCATCCGCGATCGAAACCGGGTCCCTGCAGGCGTGGTCACCGGGCAGCTTCGGGATCGGCGTCGGATTGGCAGCCCTGGTCGGCGCGGGCACGCTCGGGCTCGTCCGGTGGCGGCGTCGACCAGCCGCTCTTGCGGCGGGCCGCGACGCCGGTCTGCTGAACGCCGTGTTCGATGCCTCGGCCGATCCGCACCTCGTCTTCGCGGTCGCGCCGGACGGCGGTTTCCGTCTCGCCGCCTGGAATGCTGCGGCAGCGGCCGCCTTCGGGGGCGACGACGGCCGGATCGGTCGCGACGTCTCGGCGCTGCTGCCCGCATCCGAGGGTGCGGCGATGCGGCGGGATCTCGCCCAGGCGGCTGCGAGCGGAACGACGGTGCGGAGCCAGATACCGGCGGACGGATCATCGGCGGCGCCCGCGACGGAAACCACCTGTGTGCCCCTGCGACGACCCGGCACCGGCCCGGTGGATCGCGTCCTCGTCACCCGACGTGACATCAGCCACCTCGCGCAGGCGCAGCCCGAAACCCTGGATGCCAACCGCCGCCTCGTCCTGGCCGAGCAGGTCGCCCATATCGGCCACTGGCATCTCCACCTGGCCTCGCGCGTCCTGACGTGGTCCGACGAGGTCTACCGCATCCACGGGCACGAGCCGCAGAGCTTCGTTCCCACCATCCCGGGCAGTATCGCCGCCTGCCACCCGGACGACCGTCGCGGCATGGTGCGGCGGATCGCCCGCGCATTGCGCCGGCACGAGGGGTTCGACATCGCCCTGCGGCTGGTCCGGCCGTCCGGCGAGGTGCGGGACGTTCTCGTGCGCGGCCTCTGCCTGCCCGAGCGGTCCGGCCGCGATCCCTCCAACGACACCCAGCCGGAGGCGATCTTCGGCGTGTTTGCCGACATCGCCGAGTTGAAGCAGGCCGAGCGTGCCCTGGCCGAGAAATCCGCGCTGCTCGAAGCGACCCTCGAGAGCATGGATCAGGGGCTGCTGAGAATCGACGGGACCGGGCACATCCCCGTCATCAATCGCCGGGCCATGGAGATCCTGGCGATCTCGCCCGAGATCCTGGCGACCAAGCCGGACTATCGCATTCTCCGTCAGCATCTGCGCGAAACCGGCACCTGGGGTACCCTGATCCAGGACCCGAAGCACTGGCACCTCGACGAGAACCGGCGCACTACCGAACTGCGCTCCGAGCGCCGACGGGCCGACGGACGGGTGATCGAGACCCGCTCGCTGCCGATGCTGAACGGCGACGGGCACCTTCAGACTCTCACCGACATCACGCACCGCCGTCACTCCGACGAGCAGTTGCGGGAGAGCGAGGCGCGCTATCGCCTGCTCGCCGACTACACCGCCGATCTGATCGTCCTCGACGATGCCTCCGGGCGCCACCTCTACATCTCCCCGGCCGTGACGGGGATGCTCGGCTACGATGCCGTCGAGGCCAATCGCCTCGGCCTGCGCACCCTCGTGCATCACGAGGACATCGCCAATCTCTCAGCCACCCTGCACGCCCTCGGCCCCGAGCAGCCGACCGGGTCGGTCATCTATCGGATGCGCCACAAATCCGGGTCCGACATCTGGGTCGAAGCCGCCTTCCGGCGCATCGAGGAAGGGGGCGACGTCCAGATCATCCAGGCCATCCGCGACGTGTCGCAACGCCAGAGCCAGGAAGCCGACCTGCAGCGGGCCCGCGTCGCCGCCGAGGCCGGCGCCCGCGCGAAGGCGGAGTTCCTGGCCAATATGAGCCATGAACTGCGCACCCCGCTCGTCGGTATCCTCGGGGTCCACGATCTCCTGCGCGGGGACGCGCAGCTCACACCGGATCAGGCGCGTCTGGTCGGGCTGGCCCAGGAATCCGGCCGCTCCCTCCTCACCATCGTCAACGACATCCTCGATTTCTCGAAGATCGAGGCCGGCCAGCTCGTCATCGAATCCGTACCGTTCAGCCTGCGAGCGCTGGTCGAGGCCTGCCGGGAGTTCAGCGCGGAGATCGCGCAGGTTCGCGATGTCCGGTTCGTCACCGAGATCGGCGAGGACGTGCCGGACTGGTTGCTCGGCGACCCCACCCGGTTACGGCAGGTCATCCTCAACCTCGCCACCAACGCGATCAAGTTCACGCCCGCGGGCTCGGTGACCCTCCGGGTCACCTGGGCCCCGGCGCCCGACGATGCGCCGCGCCCGGGCGCGACCCTGCGGATCGCCCTGATCGACACCGGGATCGGGATCGCGCCTGAGACGCTGTCCCAACTCTTCGAACGCTTCGCCCAGGCCGATGGCTCGACCTCGCGCCAGTACGGCGGAACCGGCCTCGGACTCACCATCTGCCGACGGCTGGTGCACCTGATGGGTGGCGAGATCGGCGGCGAGAGCCGGCTCGGCGAGGGGTCGACCTTCTGGTTCTGGCTACCGCTGCACCGCGCGGCTGGCGCGGATGCCGCGGCGGCGCCGACCCCGACGACGCTGGCTCGGCGGGCCGGTCCGAGCTGGCGGGTGCTGCTGGCGGAGGACAACGCCATTAACCAGGAGATCATCGGCACGGTGCTGCGCCAGAAGGGGCATGTGGTCGACGTGGTCGACGACGGCGAGCAGGCGGTGACGGCGGCCTTCGACCGTCCCCGCGACCTCGTCCTCATGGACGTCCAGATGCCGGGACAGGATGGGCTGGCGGCGACGCAGGCGATCCGCCTCCGCGAGCGCCTGGAGGGCCGGCCGCGCACGCCGATCATCGCCCTGACCGCCAATGCCATGCCGGAGGAGATCGAGCGCTGCCGGATTGCCGGCATGGACGCCCACGTGGCCAAGCCGGTGGACTGGTCGGTGCTCTTCGCCACGATGGAACGGCTCGCGGGCTCCGCCGAAGGGGAGCACTCGGCCGCAGGGGGTGAGACGGCCGGGCGATGAGATTCGGCGCGGGGGTTCGCGTCTTTCATTTGTCCTGTGGGGATCATCGGATTTCGACGGATCCCTGACAGACGCCAGGACGCGAAACGCCCCGCCCTGGGGAAGGGCGAGGCGTCGGTGGTTGGTCGTCCGGATGGTTCGGTTCAGTAGGCGGCCGGGTCCGGGCTGTCGCTCGGCGAGGCGAAGGCCTTGATCATGGCCTCGCTCATCGGGAGGTTCAGGTTGATGCCGCGCGGCGGGATCGGCTTGGTGAACCACTTGTCGTAGAGCGCCCGGCCCTCGGCGCTCTTGTAGAGCTTGGCGGTCGCCTCGTCGGCCACGGCCTTGAACGGAGCGTCGTCCTTGCGCAGCATGATGCCGTAGGGCTCGGGCTTCGAGATCGCCTCGCTGGAGATCGCGTAGGCACCGGGGTCCTTCGAGCTGGCGGCGAGGGAGGCCAGCAGCACGTCATCCATCACGAAGGCGGCGGCCCGGCCGGTCTCGACCATCAGGAAAGCTTCGGCATGGTCCTTGGCCGGCAGGATCGTCAGGCCGAGGTTGCGCGCCGTGTTGACCTCGTTGATCTGCCGAATGTTGGTGGTGCCCGAGGTCGAGACCACGGTCTTGCCCTTCAGATCTTCGATCTTGTCGAGCTTGGCCGACTTCTTGGCGACGAAGCGGGTCGCGGTCAGGAAGTGGGTGTTGGTGAAGGTGGCCTGCTTCTGGCGGTCGGGATTGTTGGTCGTCGACCCGCATTCGAGATCGATGGTGCCGTTGGCGATCAGCGGGATGCGGGTGGCGGAGGTGACGGGGTTCAGCTTCACCTCGAGATTGGGCATCTTGAGGTTGGTCTTCACCGCCTCGGCGATCTTCTGACAGATCTCAAGGGCGTAACCGACCGGTTTCTGATCGCCGTCGAGATACGAGAACGGCACGGACGCGTCCCGGTAGCCGATCGTGATCGAATTGGTTTCCTTGATCTTCTTCAGGGTCCCGGTGAGGTCTTGCGCCTGGGCGCTCCCTCCCGCGAGCACCGACAGCGCGAAGCTGAGGGCGACGGCAGGCAGGGTGGATCTCTGATGGCACGAACGCATCTGCAGGCTGACTCCGGAGGGTCGATCGCCGCACCGGCGATCACTGAGACTTACATAAGCAACGTAGCAGGGGACTTTGCCGCCGCAATCGTTGTTTTCGCGCTGTCCAAGACGGAAACGCTTCCCGCCCTGGCAAGGGGCGTGCCGCGAAGCGTCGACCGGGCGTCTAAAGCCTCAGACATGGCGTCCCGAGCCTCAGACTGTCCTGCCGCCACGCTTCCATCGGGCGATGCGGCGCACATGCAAAAAGGCCCGACTTTGCAGCCGGGCCAGTTCGCCTGTCTCGAAGATGGAGGGTCCGGGCTCAGCGGGAGCCCGGACCGGACCGTTCCGTCGCTTAGAAGTCGCGCTGGACGCGCGCGCGCAGCTGGAAGGTGTCGTCTGCGGTGACGGTCCGGACACTGCCGTTGGCAATGTTGGCGGCCGTGACGGCGCCGTTGGAACGGGTCATGTCGACGACGCGACCGTTCTGGACACCAACCTTGGTGTAGAAGCCTTCGAGACCGATATCGAGATCCTTGACGGGCGACCAGATGATGCTGGCGCCGGCGACGATCTGATAGTTGTCACGCAGCACGGGGCTGACGTTGAAGGACACCTGGCCGGGAACACCCGTGAACTGACCGGTCGAGCCGGTCGACTGGAACACGGCGGCATTGGCGGCGCGGGCGCCACGAGCGAAGTTCAGCTCGCCGTAGCTGGCGAACACGGCCGAGCGCCACTCGGGAGCCCAGTAGTGCAGGAACGAACCGACAACCGTGAAGCTGGTCGACAGCTCGATCTTGCCCGTGAAGGGGTTGAGCGTGGCATCGGACATGTAGGGGTCGAACGCAGCGCCGTTGATGGTGCTGGCGCGCGACGCGTAAGTGCCGTTGTACGAAGAGTAGCCGGTGTAGAGCGTCGCGCCCTCGCCGTAGGCGCCCTGGAGGTACAGGGTATCGCCGGGTGCGATGAAGGGCATGTTGATCTTGGCGCCGGCCTGAACGGCCCAGCCGTACTCGCTGGCGGGACGCTGGAGCGTGCCGGCCAGACCGGCGAAGCCGGTACCTGCGAGGTTCGGAGCAAGCGCGGTTCCGTTCGGGCCGAGAGCGGCGCCCGAGATGAAGTTGCCGGTGTTCAGCTCCTTGACGGCGGCGGAGATCTGCGCCGAGCCCCAGGCGGCATCGTACCGAAGGACACCGACGAAGTCGGGCATGCGGTTACGCTGCGCGACATCGACGTTGGAGAACCCGTTACCCGTGAAGATCGGCGACGGCGCACCGGTGTTGGCGACGTTGATGCCAACCTGCGAGCCAGCGGGGGTGAACGTGGTGTTGGCACCGAACACCTGCGAATAGATGGTGTTGCGGCGGAAGGACGGATCTTCCAGCGAGATCGTGGCCGAGAGGCCGCTGCCGCCGAGCTTGCTCGTGTAGGCGAGCAGGTTGGTGGACTGCAGGTCCGAGTTGGCGGTGGCACCGGCGAACTCGAAATCGTGGGCGTAGAAGTCGAAGAACGACGACGCACGACCGGCGGTGAGGCCGGCGAACTGAATGAACGCCTTGTCGGTGTTCACGAACTGCTGAACGCGGCCGTTCTGGTCCTGACCGGTGGCGCCGAAGGCGTTGCCGATGCGCTCCTGGGTGCCCGAGCGAAGGCCGCCGGTGGCACCGGTCCGCGAGGCGAACTGGAGGCGCACGAAGGCGCGCAGGGTGCCGTAGGCGGTCTGCGTGCGGGCATCGACGTTGATGCGGGCGAGGCCGATATAACCGGTGGTGTCACCGTTCGAGCCGGAGCGGCTGTCGGTCGGCTGGTAGCCGACGTCGAGGCGGGCGCGGCCCGAGAGACGGATGCAGGTGTCGGTGCCGGGGATGTAGAAGAAGCCTGCACCGTAGGCGGAGCAGACGCGGACGTATTCGATTGGGGCAGCCTTCTTGACCGGGAGGTCGGCTGCCTGTGCTCCGGCGACCGCGGCAAATCCTGCAGCGGAGGCGAGAAGCGAGCTCTTCAAGAGCTTCATTGAATTCTCCAAAAGCTTCGAGACCCGAGGAAAGCGTACTACGCCCGAGATCTTCGAGGATCTCGATGTCGCGTCGCCCTTTGTTCTTGAATGACCAGGCGTTACCGCCGGAAATTGTTGATTGCCCCGGAGTTGCCCCCAACGCCCAATCACTGTGTGCGAGCGCCTTCTTTGCGGCAACTCGGAATCGTGATCGCGGCGGCGGTTCCGGCCTGCTGTTGCGGGCTTGCAACGTTGAACAGGTGGCTAAGTGACTGTTCTGAGGGCAGCTTTTTCGAAGCGGTGCCTGTTTTCCGCGCCGGTCGGGTGGTCCGGGATGAGCTGCAAGTCTCAGGAAATACGGAATAATCTGTGATTTATGACACTTCTGAGAAGGCCGCAGACAATCCGGCTCCATCCCGATTGCTCAGCGAATGGTCTCAAACCGACGCTTTGTCCGCTGGCATACCAAAATGATCTCAAGCAGATCTTTGGGATGTGGATGACCGGCTCAGAACGGGAAACGAGCCGCACGGCACGATTCGCGAAGCTCCGCTTGCGGGTCCCGGGGATGAGAATCAGATACCCTTCGTGACGGATCACAAGAGACCGGCCGGGATCGACACAGCAGGCATCCGTGACTCGCCGATCGTCTCGGCCGACGGACGCGAAACCGACATGTCCGTTGGCCGATTCCTCCACGGCCAGCGGCTGCGGGTCTCGGAGAGATCGACGGGATCTAGCCCGTGAGGCGGCTGGCCGCCTCGGCCGAGCGGCGGATCAGGTCCGGCTCCGGCACGCCCGGGGGAACCACCCAGCTGCCACCGACGCAGAGCACCGGCGAGAGGGCGAGCCAATCCGGCGCCGTGGCCTCGGAGATGCCGCCGGTCGGGCAGAACCGGACCTGCCCGAAGGGGCCTGCCAGGGCCTTGAGCGCCTTGATGCCGCCGGAAGCCTCCGCCGGGAAGAACTTGAAACGATCGAGGCCGTGATCGAGGCCGCGCATGATGTCGGCCGCATTGGCGACCCCCGGCAGGTAGGGGACGCCGCGAGCAAGCGCGGCCCGGGTCAGCGGATCGGTGAGGCCGGGGCTGACGATGAACTGCGCGCCCGCCTCGAGCGCCGCGTCGAGGTCGCGGGCATTGAGGACGGTCCCGGCGCCGACCACGGCGCCCTCCACCCGCGCCATGGCCCGGATGACGTCGAGGGCGGCGGGCGTCCGCAGGGTCACCTCCAGGGCGGTGAGACCACCCGCCACCAGGGCGCGGGCGATGGGCTCGGCCTGGGCGACATCCTCCACCACCAGCACCGGAATGACGGGGACGGAGCGCATCAGGGTGTCGATGGTGGTCATGGACGGCATCCTTGGCTGGGCGGAGGCGAGTGTCAGAGGCCGGCGGCGGCGAGCATGGCGGAGGCGCCCTGCTCGGCCCCGTCGGCGCCGTGGCGCAGGAAGGCGAAGAGCTCGCGACCGGTGCCGAAGGCCGGCGGCGGCGGCACGGCGTCGGTCCGGCCCGCCCATTCAGCCGGGTCGACCAGGGCTTCGAGGGTTCCGGCCTCCGCGCTCAGGCGCACGATGTCGCCATCGCGCAGCTTGGCCAGGGGGCCGCCGCCGAGTGCTTCCGGACTCAGATGGATCGCCGCCGGCACCTTGCCGGAGGCGCCCGACATGCGCCCATCGGTGACGAGAGCGACGCGAAAGCCGCGATCCTGCAGCACGCCGAGCTGAGGCGTGAGCTTGTGCAGTTCGGGCATGCCGTTGGCGCGCGGTCCCTGGAAGCGCACCACCACCACCACGTCCCGTTCGAGTTCCCCGGCCTTGAACGCCGCCATGACGTCGTCCTGGTCGTCGAAGACGCGGGCCGGCGCCTCGACGGTCCAGCGCGACGGATCGACGGCGCTGGTCTTGAAGGTGGCGCGGCCGAGATTGCCCTTGACGAGGCGCATGCCGCCATCCGGCTGGAAGGCCTCCGCCGGGCTGCGCAGGATGGTCTCGTCATGCGAGCGCTCCGGCGCGTCCTCGTAGACGAGCTGGTCGTCGATCAGCTTGGGGTCGCGGGCATGGTCGCGCAGGCGGCTCCCGGCCACGGTCAGGATGTCGTCGTGCAGGAGCCCGGCATCAATCAGGCTGGCGATGACGTAGGACATGCCGCCGGCCGCGTGGAAATGGTTCACGTCGCCAGAACCGTTGGGATAGACCTTCGCGACCTGGGGCACGACCGCCGAGAGCCGGTCGAAATCGGCCCAGTCGAGGACGATGCCGGCCGCCCGCGCGATGGCCGGCAGGTGGATGGCGTGGTTGGTCGATCCGCCGGTCGCCAGCAGCCCGACGACCGCGTTGACGATGGCCTTCTCGTCGATGCAGTGGCCGAGGGGCCGGTAATCGTTGCCGTTGGCCCCGATCTCAGCGAGGCGATGGACCGCCGCCCGCGTCACGGCCTGGCGCAGCTTCGTGCCAGGGTTGATGAAGGATGCGCCGGGCATGTGGACGCCCATCACGTCCATCATCATCTGGTTCGAGTTCGCCGTGCCGTAGAACGTACAGGTGCCGGCTCCATGATAGGAGGCGGATTCGCTCTCCAGCAGTTCGTCGCGCCCGACCTTGCCCTCGGCATAGAGCTGGCGGATGCGCTGCTTCTCCTTGTTGGCGAGCCCCGAGGGCATCGGCCCGGCCGGGATCAGGATCATCGGCAGGTGGCCGAAGCGGAGCGCGCCGATCAGCAGCCCCGGCACGATCTTGTCGCAGATGCCCAGCAGCGCCGCCCCGTCGAACATGCCGTGGCTGAGGGCCACCGCCGTGGACAGCGCGATGGTATCCCGCGAGAACAGCGACAGCTCCATGCCGCGCTGCCCTTGCGTGACGCCGTCGCACATGGCCGGAACGCCGCCGGCCACCTGGGCCGTGGCGCCGACCTCGCGGGCGAACAGCTTCATCTGCTCGGGGTAGCGGCCATAGGGCTGATGCGCCGACAGCATGTCGTTGTAGGCGGTGACGATGGCGAGGTTCATCGCACGCCCGGACTTGATCACCGTCTTGTCCTCGCCGGACGCGGCGAAGCCGTGGGCGAGGTTGCCGCAATTGAGCATGGGCCGGTGGACGCCGGATTCGCGCTCGCGCGCGATCAGGTCGAGATAGGCCTTTCGCGAGGGGGCCGAGCGCTCGATGATGCGCGCCGTGACGGCGGCGATTTCCGGGTGAAGCGCGCTCATGACCTCTGTCTCCTCGCGTCCGGGCGGATCCCGACGCAGCTTGCCTCAGCCGCGGCAGGTTGCGCCAGCATGACCGTAGCGCGCCAGCGCGACGGTCATGCGATTGTTGTGTCTGATGTCAGCCCGGTCTCGGGTCGGTCAATGGCGCCGGGATGCGACCCGCACCCGACCCGCGCCAGCCCGACCCGCTGCAGGTTGCGGGCCAGCCCCCGCTTCCCGGTCGTCGCCCGCCCCGGCGGCCTCCGAACGAGGCCCCTCAATGACCACCCGCGGCCAGAGCCGCGCCCGGCCTGTGATGGGTTCCCAGGCGTTCGACCATCGTGGCGGTGGCGGCGTTCATGCCGACGATCTCCACCGCGATGTCGTGATGGCGGAACTTGAGGACCACGCGGTCGAGGGCGTTGACGCCGGTGATGTCCCAGAAATGGGCCTCCGACAGGTCGATCACGATCCCGGTCAGTTCGACCTCGCGGAAATCGAAAGCGGCGTGAAAGGCTTCCGCCGTGGCGAAGAAGATCTGCCCGGTGACCCGGTAGGTCCGCACCGTCCCGGTCCGATCGGAGGTGACGGCGAAGAACCGGGTCACCTTGTGGGCGAAGAACAATCCGCTGAGAACCACGCCGAACAGGACGCCCTTGGCGAGATCGTGCGTCGCCACCACCACCGCGACCGTGCCGAGCATGACGAAGCTCGAACTCTTCGGATGGGTCAGCAGGGTCCGCAGGGACCCCCACTGGAAGGTGTTGATCGACACCATGATCATCACCGCCACCAGGGCAGCCATCGGGATCTGTGCCACGTAGGGGCCGAGCACCACGATGAGGAAGAGCAGGAAGGCGCCGGCCCAGAGCGTCGAGAGGCGACCGCGGCCGCCGGACGAGACGTTGATCACCGATTGCCCGATCATGGCGCAGCCCGCCATACCGCCGAACAGACCGGCCCCGACATTGGCGAGGCCCTGTCCGGCGCATTCGCGGTTCTTGTTCGAACCGGTGTCGGTCATCTCGTCGAGGATGGCCGCCGTCATCAGGCTCTCCAGCAGGCCGACCATAGTCAGCGTGAGCGCGTAGGGCAGGATGATGCGCAGGGTCTCCAGGGTGAAGGGCACCTGCGGCAGCGCGAAGAACGGCAATTCGGTGGGCAGCGCCCCCATGTCACCGACCTTGTGGATCGGCAGCCCCATGGCCATCGAGACGGCGGTGAGGAGCAGGATGGCGATGAGCGGAGACGGCACCGCCTTCGTGAGGTAGGGCAACCCGTAGATCAGCCCGAGGCCGACCGCCGTCATCAGGTAGACGGTATTTCCCTGTCCGATCAGTTCCGGCATCTGCGCCAGGAAGATCAGGATCGCCAGCGCGTTGACGAAGCCGGTGACGACCGAGCGCGAAACGAAGCGCATCAGGTTGCCGAGACGCAGGGCACCCGCCGCCATCTGCAACAGGCCGGTCAGGATGGTGGCGGCGAAGAGGTAGCCGAGGCCGTGATCCTTCACCAGGGTGACCATCACCAGCGCCATGGCGCCGGTGGCGGCGGAGATCATCGCCGGCCGCCCGCCCGCGAAGGCGGTGATGACCGCGATGCAGAACGAGGCGTAGAGCCCGACCTTGGGGTCGACCCCCGCGATGAGCGAGAAGGCGATGGCTTCGGGGATCAGCGCCAGGGCGACCACGGTGCCGGCCAGCAATTCGCGCGTGATATCGGGAGCCCATTGGCTCCGCAGGTTCGTCAGGGACATGATTTGAAACGATCCAGGCGTTCCCGCACGACCGGCGTGACGGAAAGACGAATTGGACGTCACCTGCCCATTGCGGCAGCAAGCGACGGAGATGCGAGTGATGTTCGTGGGAGAGCGACGGCTACGGCGGCGTTGGCCGTGCGTACAATCTGGCTCGATCCTTCAGCATTCGGTCAGCCTTATCAGGATCGCGCATGAATGCAACGCGGGCGCATCTGCGACCGATGGAACGCGCTCCGATCTCGCTACGACACGACGCCGGAGATTTCTGAACGGGAAATCGTCAGGACCGGTGGAATTTTTACAGGTCTCTCCCGAGCCATGGCCTATAGTCCCGGCACTGAAGCTGGCAGATCTCCATGGACACCGTAAATCCAATTTTGAACGGGCCAAGTCTGATCGAGCCATGTCTGATCGGGCCATGTCTGATCGGGCCAAGCCTGATCGAAGGAGCCCGTTGCAGGCCCTGGTACCGTCTTCGCCTGCCGGGAGACCTCGAACACCAGTTCGACGCCACGATCCGGTGGTCGTCGGGCACCTATATTCAGTCCTGGCTCCTGATCTTCATCGTCTTCAACGTCATTTCCCTGAAGATGGACTACGACCTGTTCGGTTCCGAACGGTTCTTCATTCCGGCCTTCCTGACGCTGGCCGTGTTCATCCCCCTCTGCACGCTGGCGATCCTGGCCCTGGGCGGCATCACGACGGCCCGGCGTCAGGCCGCCCTCGTGACGGGCGTGGCGTTGCTCGACATGGCCATCGTGCTGAACAGCGCCCGGATCGCCCCGCCGGCCCACGCGGACACTTATCTGGTCATCGCGGTGATCGTGCCCATGGTGGTCGGTATGATCGCACCGCTGTCCTTCCGGCACAGCCTTGTGCTGTCCGGCAGCGCCCTGGCCCTCTACGCGACCTACGTGATCGGGATCGCACTTCCGCGGAGCGAGGCCACCGGCCTGCCCCTGCTGATCGCCAGCCTCATCCTGGTCCCGTTGAAGCTCGCCTATTCGCGCGAATGGACCCGTAAGGAATCCTTCCTGCTCACCCTGGAGAAGGCGGCCCGCGAGGTGGACCTGGCCGAGGCGAATGCGCGCCTGACCATCCTGTCCGAAACGGATGCGCTCACCGGGCTGCCCAACCGCCGCAGTGCGACGCTGCGGCTGCAGGCCGGCTGGCAGGAGGCCTGCGCCCGCGGAGAATGGGCAACCCTGGCCCTCATCGATATCGACGCCTTCAAGCGTCTCAACGACACCTCCGGACACCTCGAGGGCGACCGCTGCCTGCGCTGCGTGGCCGAGGCTCTGGCCGACTCAGCCGGGGCCTATGGGGCGCAGGTCGCGCGCTACGGCGGCGAAGAGTTCATCGCCTTCCTGCCCGGCAACGATCCCGGCCAGGCCGCGACCATCGCCGAGAGCCTGCGCGCGGCGGTCTTGCGCCTCGCCTATCCGCATCCAGGACTGCCGGGCGGCACCTGCGTCACGGTCAGCGTCGGCGTCGCGACGGCCCATGGTCATCTCGGAAGGCTGGCGACCGGGGCCGACGATCTCCTGCGATCCGCCGACGATGCCCTTTACCGGGCCAAGCGCGCGGGGCGGAACCGGGTCGAGACCGTCATCCTGTCTCTCGCCGCGCCGGTCCAAGACGCGTCAGTACACGACGCATCCGTAGAGGATGCGTCAAACCACGACGCGCCAGATCACGACACGCAGCGGGCGAATGCGTGGCGATGAGGCGCGTCGTGAACGCGGCCCTGACGGATCAATCGAGGCCGTCGCCGACACCGTAGGGACCACCGTCGAAGCCCGGATCGCCGACATCGTAGGCGGACGATCGGCGCGGGACCGCGCGAAAGGCCACGACCGGTCGCTCGACACGACCGGAGGGCTCGCGTCCCATCTGCATCCCCGCCGACATGATGCCGTCGTCGTCCTGGCGGCGGCGGCGGGAGGCCATGATCGCGCTGCCTTCGATGACCACCCGCGTCCGGGCCATGCCCTCGGCCTTCACGAGGTTGAACAGGGTCGCGGCATTCTTCGGCGCGAGTCGGACGCAGCCATGGGAGGCCGCGCTGCCCAACCGGCGGGTCTGGTTGGTACCGTGGATGGCGTGTCCCTGCCCGGTGAAGAAGATCGCATTGGGCATCGGCGCGTCGTCGAACTCGCGGGAGAAATGGGTGCGCTCCATCCGGAACGGCCGGTGGGCTCCGCTCGGAGTGTCGTAGCTGTCGGCGCCGGTCGAGACGGGCCACGTGTAGCGGGTCTGACCGTCGACCGCGACAATCATGCGCTGCGCGTCCTTGTCGACCGAGATCAGAACCTCGGCGGCGGCGGGACAGGCCAGGACCAGGGCGGCGACGAGGCCGGAGAGAAGGGGCGACAGGCGGCGGCGCATCGGGGCCCTTTGCACATGGGAAACCATCACGCAGACGCGTGTCCGGCCGGTTGGTTCCGGAGCCCCCGAGAGGCCGCGAGGCCGGATCATGCTGCGCTGGGGGCGGCGGGGGGCCGGACCTCGGCCGCCGCGGCCTTCATGACGCTCGCGACCAAGCCGTAGGTCTCCACCCAAGCCTCGCGCACCTCCGGGGTGAAATCCGGCCCCAAGCCCTGCTCCAGGGTCCAAAGGAGGGCCGCACCGACGGGTTCGTAATGGGCGGCCTGGGTTCCGAACGACACGTGCTGGCGGCCGAGGGTCTGGAGGGCCGGCACCACGGTCTCCGGCTTGTGGAGATTGGTCACCGCCAGGCCCAGCATCGCCATCAGCTTCTTCTTCTGTTCCCGCATGTCATCGGGAAACATCGGGCGAACCTGAGGAGCGATCTCGAACAGCCGGCCATAGAACAGATCCGCCGCCGTGTCGGCGATGGGCCGGACCTTGGCGAAACTGTCCTGAACGAGAATCACCTGATCCGGGGTCATGCGGGCTCCTCAGGGAAAGACGGTCGCGCGAATACGGCGCGACATGGTCCCGTTTACTGGTCAGCGGCAAGGTCGCTCAAGCCCGAACCCCGGCCATGCCGACGAACGACGAGACAGATCGGTGAATTCCGTCACGCCCGGAGCACCGGACGGAACCGATGCGTGCATCGGGACCGGCCCTGTCGCGGTCCGGTGGTGAGGGACGGGCATTCGCGAGACGGCCCGAAAACCGCCCCCGCGATTCGGCGCAGGGACCCCGGGGTTGCGGCTTCGCGTTCTCCCAGGCGACCACATCCGCGAGGGAGTTCGAGCGCTTGGCCCACGAGTATCATGACACCCGAGAGATCCAGGATGCTCAGGACATCAGCTATCCGCCCCTGAACATTCCGAAGCCGGTCACCGATGGTGTCTGGATCGTCGATGCGGCGCCGATCCATGCGGGCGGCCTGCCGCTGCCGATCCGCATGACGGTGCTGCGGCTAGCCGGCGGCGAGCTGCTTTTGCATTCGCCGGTCCCGTACCGCCCGGAGCTTCAGCGCGCCTTGGAGCGGCTGGGACGCATCGGCCACCTGGTGGCGCCGAGCGTGGGGCACTGGATGTTCCTGCGGGACTGGCAGGGTGCCTGCCCCAACGCGATCACCTGGGCGGTGCCGGGACTCGAGGATCGGGGACAGGTGCGCCGCTCGGGTGTCCGGATCGATGCGGAGTTGACGAACCGGTCGCCGCGGGTCTGGTCCGAGGAGATCGACCAAGTGCTGATCACCGGGCCGGTGTTCCGGGAAATCTGCCTGTTCCATCGGCCGAGCCGGACGCTGCTTCTCACCGATCTCGTCATCAACCTGGAGGGCGACCTCCTGCCGGTGATCATGCGCCCGGTCGCGCGCCTCCTCGGGATCGTCGCACCGGACGGCAAGGCGCCGCTCTACCTCCGCCTCCTGTTGCGCACCAATCACCAGGCCGTCCTGAACGCGGCGCAGCGGCTGGTGGCCTTCCACCCGGACAGGGTCATCTTCGCGCACGGGCAATGGTTCGACCGGGACGCGCCGGCGGAACTGCGGCGCTCCCTCGCGTGGATTCTCGGACCGGGAATCGACCGGGACCAACGCCGCCAACCGGGAGCCTCGCCGCTGGTGATCGGCGCGGCCGTGTTGGGTGTCGCGGCGGCGCTCGCCTATCTTCGGCGGAAGCGACGCTAAGCGCGGCATCCCGAGCCGCGCCCTGCTCCGCCCCCCGACGCAGCCGGCTCGGTCGAGTCAGGTCCGGTCATCGACCCTCCGGCTGATCCATCCTGGCGGCCTCGGGGTGGCCGATCGCGCACGGTTCGGCAGCGCCGGACAGCATTGACTTAATCATACCGCTCATCCTAACTCATATAGCACTGGCTATAATATGAGGGATGACGATGCAGGGTTGGGGGGGACCGAACGCGCGCTCGGCATCCGCCGCGCTATGGGCGGCCGTTTCCCTGGCCGGCGGACAGGCGCTTCTTCCATCCGGCGCCCAGGCCCAGACCCTTCCGACGGCCGCGGAAAACCTCACCCCCGGTGACCTCGACAGCGAGCACCTGTTCGGCTTCACCGAGGGCAGCGACCTCGGCGTCCCCGGCGAGGCGGAGCTGGAATGGGAAACCTCCGGGCGTCTGGGCAAGCGTCTCGGGCGGTTCGTCGCCATCGACAGCGGATTGGCGCTGAAGGTGCCCCTGACGAGCAATGTCCGGCTCGCCCCCGGCATCACCTTCAATGCCTACGAGATCGACGTGCCGGGACATCCGGCGCGGCTGAGCGGCGGCCCGGCGGGCGCCTTCCTGGAAACCCGCCTGCGCCTCCTCGATCGCCGGACCGGCCCGTTCGGGCTCACCCTCAACATCGTCCCCAGCTATAGCGCCGTCGACAGCGGGTCCGGAGCGAGGGCCCGCAGCGTCGGCACCGAAATCGGGCTGCTGGCGGATTACGAATTGATCCCGGGCCGGCTCGTCGCCGCCCTCAACGCCACCGTCGCCTTCGCCTCGACGCGGCTCGACGCGGGCGATGACCTCGCGCTCGCCTCGGGCACCGAATGGGCAGGCGCCCTTGCCTACCAGGTGCAGCCCGGCCTGTTCGTCGGCGGCGAAGCGCGTTACGCGCGCACCTATGACGGGCTGACCCTCGGTCGCCTCGCCGGCCAGGCCGTCTATCTCGGGCCGACCCTCTACACGACGCTCTCCCCCCACGCCTGGGCCTCCGTCACCTGGAGTTTCCAGGTGGCCGGAACCGCCGTCACCGAGCCCGGCCCCCTCGACCTGACGAACTTCGACCGCCACCAGATGCGGCTCAGGGTCGGCTACAGCTTTTAAGATTTTCGACGCGTTTGTCGTCGCGGCCGTTCGGACGATGATGGGTTGGTGCGGACGGCGGGACTCGAACCCGCACAGCCTTTCAGCCGCAAGATTTTAAGTCTCGTGCGTCTACCGGTTTCGCCACGTCCGCATGCCGGGATCAGCGGTAGCGGGGCCGCATCCGGAGATCAAGACGTCCCGTCCGGACGGGCCGGATCAGGGCGTCCAGCCGTAGAGCCAGGCGTAGCGGCGGTTCATGCCCTCGGGTCCGAGCCGGCGCATCACGGCGTTGCGGATCGGCGCCACCAGGGCGCCGGCATGGTAGGTGCGGCCGTTGGCGCGGGCGGCGCGGCGGACCCGGCGGACCCGGGCCGTGCGCAGGCGGCTGTAGCGCGCCAGCGCCGCGCCGGGATCGAGCGGGCCTTCGCGGGGGTCGAGGACCCTGGCCAGGGTCGCCGCATCCTCGATCGCCAGCGCCGCGCCCTGGGCCAGGAACGGCAGGATCGGGTGGGCGGCATCGCCCAGGAGGGCGAGGCGGCCGCGGGCCATCGGCCGCGACGCGTCGCGGTCCTCGAGGGACCAGACCAGCCAGGAATCCGGCACTGCCAGGAGGGCCGCGAGTGGCGCCGCCGCATCGCGAAACCGGGCGCGCAGCACGGCGGGCTCGCCGAGTTGGCCCCAGCCCTGGCTGCCGGTCCGCTCCGGGATGACCGCCACCACGTTGACGTGCTGGCCGCCCCGGATCGGGTAATGCACCACGTGCCGCGCCGGCCCGAGCCACAAGCCCGTCGAATCCCCGTCGAGCTCGGACGGGAAGGCCTCGCGCGGCACGATCGCCCGCCACGCCGCCGCGCGGCTGGAGCGCAGGCGGTGGCCGTCGAGATGCCCGCGCAGGCGGGACCGGACCCCGTCGGCGCCGATGACGAGATCGGCCGGGAAGGTTTCGCTGCGCGACCCGCTTGCGCTCTCCAGGGTGAGGTCGATGCCGTCCGGCCGTTCGGCGAGGGCGGTGACGTCGCGTCCGACCAGGAGGCGGATGTTGGGGCGCCCGCGCACGGCGTCGAGGAGCAGGGTCTGCAGGTCGGCCCGGTGGATCACATAGTAGGGCGCGCCGAACTGCTCGCGCAGGCTGGCGCCCAAGGCGACGCCGCCGATGACGTGGCCGGAGGCCAGCGCCCGCACCACGACCCCGGGGGGCTCGCTCGCCGCCCGGCGCAGGGCCGGCCCGAGGCCGAGCCCGATCAGCACCCGGCTGGCGTTCGGCGAAATCTGAATGCCGGCGCCGACCTCACTGAAGCCGGTCCGGCGCTCGATCAGGGTCACGGCGTGGCCGGCGGCGTCGAGGGTCAGCGCCGCCGTGAGGCCGCCGATCCCCGCCCCCACGATGGCGATGCTTAATGCTGGCACGAAGTCGCCCGGCACGGAGCCGATCCGCCCGGTCAGGCGGCGGCCGGGGTCCGGTCGTCCCACACGCAGATGGCGGGGTCGGCGTTGCCGGCGGCCAGGGTCGGGCGGTAGCGGTACAGCGTCGAGCAATACTGACAGATAATCTCGTCCTCGGCGCCCATGTCGAGGAAGATGTGCGGATGGTCGAACGGGGGCTTGGCCCCGATGCACATGAACTCCTTCGAGCCGACATGGATCACGGCCACGCCGGGCTCGTTGTGGAAATGCGGCACCGCCTTGTCAGCCATCGCCTCGTCCTGCCTGCCGGCCCGCCGGGCCATCGTCCCGATCGGGCATCCGTGTCGTGGGGTCTGCCGAGATCCGTCTCTAGCCGCTCGCCCGGCGCAAGCCTAGTGCGGACGGCGCGAGCCGCGTGAAAACGGAGCGAGGGTTGGCCTCGCGCCGACCTCACCGTACATAGGGTTCGAGCCAGCCCCGGACCGCTTCGCGAAATTTTCCATGACCCAGAACGAACAGGCCGTCTCCGACAGCGGACGGCGCGCGCCCCAGCCGCCGATCCATGGCCCGGAGGGGTTCGAGGGTATGCGCAAGGCCGGCCGGCTCACCGCGGAAGCCCTCGACGTGCTGATGGAGGCGACCGCCCCCGGCGTCACCACCGAACATCTCGACAGGCTCGCCTACACCTTCGCCATGGACCACGGCGCCTACCCGGCCTCCCTGCTCTATCGCGGTTATCCGAAGTCGATCTGCACCTCGATCAACCACGTCGTCTGCCACGGCATCCCGAACGACAAGCCCCTGCGCGAAGGCGACATCGTCAATCTCGACATCTGCCTCATCGTCGACGGGTGGCACGGCGATTCGAGCCGCATGGCGTATGTCGGCGAGGTGCCGCGCCGCGCCCAGCGCCTGTGCGAGATCACCCACGAATGCCTGATGCGCGGCATCGCGGCGATCAAGCCCGGGGGTTCGACCACCGATATCGGCCGGGCGATCCAGGCCTATGCCGAATCGGAGCGCTGCTCCGTGGTGCGCGACTTCTGCGGCCACGGCCTCGGGCGCACCTACCACGATGCCCCGACCATCCTGCACTACGTCGAGCCGAGCTACGACGTGAAGTTCCAGCCCGGCCAGTTCTTCACCGTGGAGCCGATGATCAATCTCGGCCGCCCGGCGGTGAAGGTGCTCTCCGATGGCTGGACGGCGGTGACGCGCGACCGCTCGCTCTCGGCGCAGTTCGAGCACACGGTGGCGGTGACGGAGACGGGGGCGGAGATCTTCACCCTGTCGCCCAAGGGACTGCACCAGCCCGCGCCCACCGCCGCCTGACCGCGACGCCGTGACGGACCGGCCGCCTCCCAGACCTGACCGACGACCGGAGGGCGGGCCGGAGGAGGCCGGCAGCGGCCCGGCGGAGCCCCACTACCTCGGGCACCGCGACCGTTTGCGGGCGCGCTTCGCCCAGGGCGGGGCCGACGCCCTGCCGGATTACGAACTGCTCGAGTTGGCGCTGTTCCGGGCGATTCCGCGCCGGGACGTGAAGCCCCTGGCCAAGGCCCTGATCCGGCGCTTCGGCAGCTTCGCCGAGGTGGTGAGCGCCGAACCCGCGCGACTTGCTGAAATTGAAGGCATCGGCGCCGGGGTCATCGCCGACCTGAAGCTCATCGAAGCGGCAGGTCACCGGCTGGCGCGCGGCGCCATCGCCGATCGGCCGCTGCTCTCCTCCTGGAGCGCCGTGCTGGACTATTGCCGCGCCACCATGGCCTTCGCCCCGCGCGAGCAGTTCCGCATCCTGTTCCTCGACCGCCGCAACCACCTCATCGCCGACGAGGTTCAGGGTCGCGGCACCGTGGATCACACTCCGGTCTATCCGCGGGAAGTCGCGCGCCGCGCCCTCGAACTCTCGGCGACGGCGATCATCCTGGCCCACAACCACCCGTCCGGCGATCCGACGCCCTCGGCCGCCGACATCCGCATGACCCGCGAGATCCTGGGAGTGCTCGATCCCCTCGGCATCGTCATCCACGATCACATTATCCTGGGTCGCGAGGGACACGCGAGCTTCAAGGGCTTGAAGTTGATCTGAACGTGCTACCGTACACGCCAGGGCGGTACCTTCGGGGCCGATGTCCGATCGCTGGCGCGTGTCTTGCCTAGCTAGACGGTGTTCAAGGGGGAGACGCGAATGGCGCTCGCTGCATTCGACGAGATGACCGGGCTGCCCGACGGGGCGCTGAGCAACCCCGCCGTGCGCGAAGCCTACGACAGCCTGAAACACTGGCTCGACACCACGCCGCCCGAGCATTTCAACACGCGCCGCAGCCAGGCCGAGATGCTGTTCCGGCGCATCGGCATTACCTTCGCGGTCTACGGGGCGAACGAATCCACCGAGCGCCTGATCCCGTTCGACATCATCCCGCGGGTGATCACCAAGCCCGAGTGGAGCTTCCTGGAACGCGGGCTGAAGCAACGCGTCACGGCGATCAACGCCTTCCTGAAGGACATCTACGGCGCCCAGGAATGCATCAAGGCCGGCGTGATCCCGGCCGACCTCGTCTACCGCAATCCGCATTACCGCATGGAGATGCGCGCCTTCCGGGTGCCGCACGACCTCTACGTCCACATCGCCGGCATCGACATCGTCCGTACCGGCGAGAACGACTTCTTCGTGCTGGAGGACAATGCCCGGACCCCGTCCGGCGTGTCCTACATGCTGGAGAACCGCGAGGTGATGCTGCGGCTGTTCCCCGAGCTGTTCTCCCGCCACCGGGTCGCCCCGGTCGAGAACTATCCCGACGCCCTGCTGGCGACCCTGCGAAGTCTGGCGCCCTCGACGGCGACCCGCGATCCCACCGTCGCCCTGCTCACACCCGGCCGCTACAACTCGGCCTTCTACGAACACTCGTTCCTCGCCGACAAACTCGGCGTCGACCTCGTCGAGGCCTCCGACCTCTTCACCAAGGACGATGTCGTCTACATGCGCACCACGGAAGGTCCGCGCCGGGTCGACGTGCTCTATCGCCGCCTCGACGACGACTTCCTCGACCCGCTGGTGTTCCGCCCGGATTCCGTCCTCGGCGTTCCGGGCATCATGAACGCTTACGAGCGCGGGACGGTGACGCTGGCCAACGCGGTCGGCACCGGCATCGCCGACGACAAGGCGGTCTACAGCTACATGCCGGAGATCGTGAAGTTCTTCACCGGTGAGGAGCCGATCCTGCACAACGTGCCGACCTATCGCTGCCGCGAGAAGGAGGCCTTCGCCTACGTGATGGACAACCTTTCCGAACTCGTCGTGAAGGAGGTCAACGGGTCGGGCGGCTACGGCATGCTGGTCGGGCCGCACGCCACCAAGCGCGAGATCGAGGAGTTCGGGCGCAAGCTGAAACACGCGCCGGACGGCTTCATCGCCCAGCCGACCCTGGCGCTCTCCACCTGCCCGACCTTCGTCGCCTCCGGCGTGGCGCCCCGGCACGTGGATCTGCGCCCGTTCGTCCTGTGCGGCTCGGACGAGATCCGCATCGTGCCCGGCGGCCTCACCCGGGTCGCGCTCAAGGAGGGCTCGCTGGTGGTCAATTCGAGCCAGGGCGGCGGCACCAAGGACACCTGGGTCCTCGACGCCTGAGACATCGACGGGCGTCCGACACGACGTTTCGCGTCGGACGCCTTTTCAACGCGGTGCCCCCACCCGCATAGTCCTCCCCGCCCTGCGGTCTGCGTGATCCGACGCCGGCCGACGTCCCGATGGAACCCCATGCTGTCCCGGACCGCCGACAACCTGTACTGGCTCTCGCGCTACGCCGAGCGGGCGGAGTTCGTGGCCCGCATCCTCGATGCGGCCCTGCGCCTCGCCGCCCTGCCGTCCAGCTATGGCGGCGGCGAGACCAACGAGTGGGCCTCGGCCCTGGCGTCGGCGGGCGACCCGGAGGTGTTCAAGCCGCTCTACGACAGCGTCACGGAAGCCACCGTGTGCGATTTCCTGGCGTTCAGCCCGCACAACCCATCTTCGATCCGCTCCTGCATCGAGACTGCGCGCGAGAACGCCCGCAGCGTGCGTACCGCGCTGACCACCGAGATGTGGGACGCGATCAACGGGGCCTGGCTCGAGCTGCGCAACTACGAGGGGCGCGAGCTCAACCGCGACGAGTTCACCCGCTTTCTCGACTGGGTGAAGGGCGTCTCCCTCGCCTTCGACGGCTCGGCCTACCGCACCATGCTGCGCAATGACGCGTATTGGTTCACGCGCCTCGGCACCGCGATCGAGCGGGCCGACAACACCGCCCGCATCCTCGACGTGAAGTACCGCATCCTGCTCCCCGCCACGGAGAAGATCGGCGGCAGCCTCGACTACTTCCAGTGGACCACGATCCTGCGCGAGGTCTCGGCCTTCAACGCCTATCACTGGGTCTACCGGGAGAGCGTGAAGCCCCTGCTGGTGGCCGACCTGCTGATTCTCAACCGGCAGATGCCGCGCTCCTTCACCAATTGCTACGGCATGCTGGTGGAGCATCTCGATCTCATCGCCGATGCCTATGGCCGGCGCGGCGCGAGCCAGCGCCTGGCCAGCAACACGCTGGCGCGTCTCGAAGGCGAGAACATCAACCGCATCTTCTCGTCGGGCCTCCATGAGTTCGTGACGGAGTTCATCGTCGAGAACAATCGTCTCGGCGCCGCGGTGATCGAGCAATATCTGGTATAGGGCCGGCTCGAACCCGACGCCGCGCAAAGGTCGTTGCATGCGAATCCGCGTCTTTCACGAGACCAACTACACCTACGAGCAGCCGGCTCGCGGCCTGATCCAGGTTCTGCGCCTGCGCCCGCGCGACCATGACGGGCAGTACGTGCGGCGCTGGCGCATCGAGCCCTCCGTCGATGGCCGGGTCAGCGAGCGCGAGGACGGCTTCGGTAACGTGGTGCACTGGTTCACGGCGGACGAGCCGGCCGAGGCCCTGTCGATCCGGGTGACGGGCGAAGTCGATACCCTTGAGATGCACGGCATCGTGCGCGGCACCATCGAGCGGCTGCCGGACGTGTTCTACCTGCGCGATTCCGATCTCGCCCTGGCCAACGACGCGATCCAGGACTTCGCGCGCGAGATCGCGGCGGCCGGCGATCCGGCGCCCCTGCCCTGCCTGCATCGCCTGCTCGCCGCCGTTCACGAGCGGGTCGCGTTCGTGCCGGGTCCGGCCAGCGCCAGCACCAACGCGGCGCAGGCCTTCAGCCAGGAGAAGGGCGTCTGCCAAGACCTCACCCACCTGTTCATCGCGGCGGCGCGGCACCTCGAAATTCCGACGCGCTACGTGTCGGGCTACTTCCACCACGCCGACGACGACGCGGATCAGGGCTCCGGCCATGCCTGGGCCGAGTCCCTGGTGCCGGGCCTGGGCTGGATCGGCTTCGATGCGGCCCACGGCATCGCCACCACCGAGGCCCATATCCGCGTGGCGGTCGCCCTCGACTATCTCGGCGCGGCCCCGATCCGCGGCAGCCGCCTCGGTGGCGGGACAGAGACCCTCGACGTGACCCTCCGCGTCGAGCAAGCACAGGCCAGCGTCCAGTCCTGATTCCAGGCGGCCGCGCGGGAAAGATCGCATCATGACCTATTGTGTCGGCGTCCTCGTGGAAGAGGGCCTTGTGATGATCGCCGACACCCGGACCAATGCCGGGCTCGACGACATCTCGACCTATCGCAAGCTTCACCACTTCAACGTGCCGGGCGAGCGCGTGATGATGCTGGCCTCCGCCGGCAATCTCTCGATTACCCAATCGGTTCTCAGCCTCCTGTCCGAGGGCGTCGAGGGCGATGCCGGCGAGCCGACGATGAAGCTCGTCGAGGCGCCGACCATGTTCCAGGCGGCCCAGCTCGTCGGCCGCGCCATCCGCCGGGTGCGGGAGATCGAGAAAGCCGGCTTCGAGGCGGCGAACCTGCGTTTCTCGGTCTCGTTGCTGTTCGGCGGCCAGATCGGCACCGATCCGATGAAGCTCTACCTGATCTATTCGGCTGGCAACTTCATCGAATGCAGCGGCGATGCGCCCTTCCTGCAGATCGGCGAGCACAAATACGGCAAGCCCATCCTCGACCGCGCGGTGAAATACGAGACCGATCTCTACGACGCTCTCAAGGTCGGGCTGGTCTCGATGGACTCGACCATGCGCTCGAATCTCGGCGTCGGCCTGCCCATCGACATCGCGCTCGCCCGCCGCAACGCCCTCGACCTCGAGGTGAATCACCGGATCGAGGCCGGCGAGAGCTACTTCCACGACCTGCGCGAGCGTTGGTCCGCGGCCCTGCGCGCGGCCCACCGGGCGATCCCGCGGCCGCCCTACGGGCCGTCTACGGCGAAATGATCGGACGTCAGGCCCGTCGGAGAAGCGCCAGGGCCTGCTCTGCCAGCTCGACAGTCAGGCGTCCGGCGTCGATGTCGCGGGCGAGCGGTGCGGCCTGACCGGCCCAGAGTGGCGAGAAGTCACCCGACCCGCGCCGTTCGGCCTCGATCCGCAGGGGCTGCAAACCGATGGCGGCTGTGGGGAAGACGGGAGCGTCCGCGCGAAGCGGCCCGAGTTCACGGATCGCACGGTTGATCACGCCCCGCGCCGGCTTGCCCGTCAGCACGTTGGTGATCGTGGTGTCCTCGTCCCGGGCCCGGCGCAATGCGTCGCGATGGGGAGCGGATAATCCCGCCTCCGTGGTGAGGAGATAGGCGGTCCCCAATTGGACGGCCGAGGCGCCGAGCATGAAGGCCGCCGCGATCCCGCGCGCATCGGCGATCCCGCCGGCGGCGATGACCGGGACCGCGACCGCATCGACCACCTGGGGCACCAGCGCCATCGTGCCGACCTGCGTCGCGGGATCACCGCCGAGGAACGTGCCGCGATGGCCGCCCGCCTCGGCTCCCTGGGCGATGATGGCGTCGACTCCGCGCTCGGCGAGCCGGCGCGCCTCGCGCACGGTCGTCGCCGACGCGAGGATGCGGCAGCCGAGCGCCCGCAGGGGTGACAGGAGGCTCGGCTCCGGCAAGCCGAAATGGAAGCTGACGACCGGCGGCCTGAGATCCGCCACGACGGCCAGCATGGCCGCATCGAAGGGCGCGCGTTGCGCCATGGCGATGGGTGCGGCCGGGTCGAGCCCGAACTCCGCGTAGTAGGGTTCGAGCCGGCTGCGCCAAGCCGCCTCGCGCGCGGCGTCCGGCGCCTCCGGCACGTGGCAGAAGAAGTTGAGATTGAACGGCCGCTCGGAGCGCGCGCGCAGCGCCGCGACTTCGGTCCGCACGAGGTCAGGCGTCATCGCCGCGCAGGCCAGGGAGCCCAGGCCGCCCGCCGCGCTGACGCTGGCTGCGAGCGCCGGCTTCGGCCCGATCATCGGCGCCTGGATGATCGGATGCTGCACCGGCACCAGGTCGAGGAAACGGTTTGGACCCCACATCGCTCAACCTCTCCCCGATCCGCTGCGGCCGGATCGCACATCGAGCGACGCGCCGTAGGCCCGCGCCTCCGCCTCGGGATCGGGGCTGCGCATCAGCCCGCCCATCACCGCGATGCCGGCGGCCCCGGCCTCGCGGCAGAGTCCGACGCGGTCGGGGGTGATGCCTCCGAGCGCGATCACCGGGATGCGGAACGCCGCCGCCGCCGTCAGCGCCTGCGGCCCGAGGGCCGGACCGTAGCCCGGTTTGCTCGCGGTCGCGAAGATCGGGCTCAAGGTGACATAGTCGGCGCCTGCGCGCGCCGCAGCCTCGACCTCGGCGAGGCCGTGGGCCGACACTCCGAGGCAGCCGCGCGGAAGACGCTCGCGTGCCGACGCCACATCGACCGGAGTTGCCCCGCCGGGCAGGTGAACGCCCTCGGCTCCGAGATCCAGCGCCAGGGCGGGATCACCCCCGATCGAAACGAACCCGCCCCGGGCTCCGACGAGGTCGACGACGTCGCGGGCCAGTGCGCGACGCTCGTCCGGGGCCAAGTCCCGCTCCCGGAACCAGACCCAGCGCACACCACCCCGCATCAGGCCTTCGAGCGTGCCTAGGAGTTGGCGGGCGGCGAGGTCCGGTGGCGCCACGGAGGAACGCTCCGTTACCGCCAGCAGCGATGCCGGCAGCGATCTCATGCCGGCCGACGCCCGCAACGGGTGGACAACTCGCCCAAACCGAACCGGCTCACGAGCCGACGAGGCCAAGCTGCGGGCTCGACGGTTCGGCCCGGCCGCGCCTCGGAATGCGGCCGGCCAGATGCGCGTCGCGGCCGGCCTGGACGGCGCTGCGCATGGCGCGGGCCATGCGGACGGGATCGTCCGCCTTGGCCACGGCGGTGTTGAGGAGGCAACCCGCAGCCCCGAGTTCCATGGCGATCACGGCGTCGGAGGCCGTGCCGATGCCTGCATCGACGATCACCGGCACGGGGGAGCGGCGGCAGATGAGTTCCAGGTTGGCGGGATTGGCCACCCCCATGCCCGAACCGATCAGTGAGCCCATCGGCATCACGGCAGCGCAGCCGAGATCGGCGAGACGCTGGCACACCACCGGATCGTCGTTGCAATAGGGCAGCACCGTGAACCCGTCATCGACCAGGTGGCGGCAGGCCTCCAACAATTCGGCGACGTCGGGATACAGCGTTTCGCGGTCACCGATGACCTCGACCTTGATCCAGGTGGTGTCGAGCGCCTCGCGGGCGAGTTCAGCGGTCATGATCGCGTCTCGCGCCGTCTCGCAGCCGGCCGTATTGGGCAGGAACCGGTGCCCCTTCAGCCGGCGCAGGGTGTCCGATCCGTGTCCCTGCAGCGAGACGCGGCGGATCGAGGCCGTGACCACTTCGGCGCCGGAGGCCGCCACCGCCTCGAAGAGGATGCTCTGGGTCGGGTAGCCGGCCGTGCCGATAAACAGGCGCGAGCCCAGGCTCACGCCGCCGATCACCAGCGCATCGGTGTCGTTCGCGGGTTCAGTCATTCCTCAGCCTCCCTGCATGGCACGGACGATCTCGACGCGGTCGCCCTCGGCGAGCCGGGTCGCGGCCCAATCGCGCCGCCGGACCACCGCGCCGTTGAGCGCGATGGCGATGCCCTGCGGGCTGTCGAGGCCGGTTTCCTCGGCCTCCTCCCGGAACAGGGCGTCGAGATCGGCGGCGGCGCTGTCGCGGGCCTGTCCGTTGACGGTGAGTCTCACGCGAAGGCCCTCGCGGGTTCAGGCTTCGCGAAGCGGGCGAGCCCGAAGTCGCGTGCGTAAGCCGGAAGCGTCCCGTCGGCGACCAGGGCCGCCACCGCGTCGGCGGTGGCCGGAGCCAACAGGTAGCCGTTGCGATGATGGCCGGTGGCGACGACGAGGCCGGGCGCCAGCGCGTCGATGATCGGGGCGTCGTCGTCGGAAGTCGGGCGGAATCCGCTCCACACCGCCTCGACCGCCATCTCCTCGATACCCGGCAGCACGCGGCGGGCGCCCTCCAACAGGGCAAAGAGGCCACCGGCGGTGACACCGGCGACAAAGCCGCAATCCTCCACCGTCGCTCCGACGATGAGGTGACCGTCGCTCTTCGGCGCCATGTGGACCTGCTCGGTCCAGACCATATGGGCGAGGGTTCCGGTGCGGGCGGTGGTCCGCAGGGCCAGGGATTGGCCGCGCAGGGGTCGGACCGGCAGGGCGAGCGAATCAGGCAGCAGACCGGTCTCGCCGCTCCAGGCGCCGGTCGCGAGCACGATGGTGTCCGCGAGGGTGAGTCCGTGGGCATGGCGCACGCCCGTGACCCGGCTGGCGCTCCAGTCGAGCGCCGCGACCGGGCAGCCCTCCACGAGGGTGACGCCGGCCCCAAGGCAGGCCTGCACCAGGGCCGCCATCACCCGAGCCGGATCGACCTGATGATCGTGCGGACAGAACAGACCGGCGGTGACGGCCGGCCGCAAGCGCGGCTCGCGGGCGCGGACGTCCGGGCCGGTGAGCCAGCGCGCATCGAGGCCCGAGCGTTTCTGGAGATCGTGGCGGAAGCGCAGGCGCTCGACCTCGTCGCGGCCGAGGGCGAGCACCAGGGTACCCTCCTGCCGGTAATCGATATCGAGACCGGACGCGGCCTGAAGATCGTCGCGAAATCCCGGCCAGCGCGACAGGCTTTCGAGGGCGAGCGGCAGCAGCGGATCGGAGCCGGGCTCGTGCTCCGCGGCAGGGGCGAGCATACCGGTGGCGGCCAGGCTCGCTCCGGCGCCGACGGTGTCACGCTCCAGGACGGTGACGGACCGACCGCCCTGCGCCAAGCGCCAGGCGGCCGAGAGGCCGATCAGGCCCCCGCCGACCACGACGACGTCGCTGCGCGCCGGAGGGACGGCGACCGGCGGCGCAGCGCCATGTGTCCGTCGCAGATTGATGCAGGCCTTCGGGGTCACGTCCAACGCAATCTCCGCAACGGGCGTCGAGATTGGTGGGGCTGCAGCTTCAGGCGGTGAAGCGTGCCGGGCTTGATGAGAAACCCGCGGTCCAATCCCTACGCCGGTATGAACCGGGTCAGGTTCGAAGGATTTCCGCGCCGCCATCCGCGAACGGACGGCCATCGGTTTCTCAGCCCCTTGCCGGGGATCTCCCTGGAACGCTCCTGATGTGGGCCGTCCGCCCGCCGGGGTCAATCCCCGTTATGCCCGAAGGCAGGACTCGGGAAGGGCCACGACTGGCCACAGCCACGACTCGCCAACAGCAAGGCTTGGCCAACAGCAGGGCTTGGCCGAGAGGACGGCTCGCGGGGTGGCCTCAGGCCACCGGAGGGCGCGTCGGACGATAGACGCCCATCGGCTCGGCGAACCCGTCGAGGGCATGTTCGCCGAGGGGTTCCGGCATGTCCCAGAGGAAATCGACGAACGGCTTCGTCATCAGGATCGGCTCACCGAGCGTCCGATTCAGGCGGGCGACGCGGCTCGCAAGGTTCACGTCGCGACCGATGACGGTGAAGTCGAGGCGGGCGCCCGAGCCGACATTGCCGTAGGCGGCCTCACCGTGATGGAGGGCGATGCCGGCCGCGACCGGGTTGGCGAAGTGACCGAGCGAATTGGCCTCGGCGAGCGCCGCCATGGCGCTCTGCGAGGCGGTGAGTGCGCCCTTGGCCGCGCCCCCAAGATCGTCCCCCGGCTCGCGAAAAATCGCCAGCAGGCCGTCGCCAAGATATTTCAGGACCTCTCCGCCCTCGCGCTCGATGGCGGGCACAAGACAGTCGAAGAAGATGTTCAGCAGGTCGACCGCTTCCTCCGGCGTCATGTCGGCCGAAATTCGGGTGTAGTCGCGCATATCGGCGAACAGGATCGCCGAGCGGATGCGCTGGACATGGCCGCGACGGATCGAGCCGCCGAGGATGGCTTTGTGCGGCTCGTCGCCGACATAGATCCGCAGCACGTGGTCGAGCTGCTTGTTGACGCTGCGCATCTCCATCACGGCGGCGAGCGTCGGCATGACGAAGCGCATGATCGCCACATCCTCGTCGCGGAACCCGTCCGGGGACCGGGTGGCGAAGGAGATGCCGTTGCGGGTGCCGTTGGTGAAGAACAGCGGCGCCACGATGTAGTGCCGGTAGCCCTCGGCCTTCAGGTCCGGGATCACCGCGTAGGCGTCGTCCGGCGTCTCGGCGAGGTCGAGGATCAGCCATTCGCCGGTCTCGTGCACCCGGTGGAACGGGCTCTCGCGATAGGCCTTGTCGGACGCTTCCCCGTGCGGGAACAGCCGGACGGTGGAACCGGTCTCGCGGGTCCAGAAGCGGCCGACGCCGGAATATTCGGAATGCAGCGCGTCGATGGCGGTGGTGGCGCGGTCGACCGGCACGTCGAGGCGGATCAGGCGCTCGGCGAGACCCGACAGCAGGTCCTCCGCCTTCGGCATCCGAGCCCCCTCGCTCAGCAGCCAGTCTCGCAGGGCCACGCATTGCTGGAGGGCGCCGAAGGGAACGTCGGCCGCCTCCGAGCCGTCGGCTTCGGCGGTGGGAGAAGGCTGGGGCGGGCCTCGATCGAGCATATGGCCAAGGTGGGTTGAGAGGCGGCATCCGGCAACGGCCGCCGACGCCTTTTGTGAGTATCGCGCGGACCCGGCACCTTCAACCGTACAGCTGACGGGCGGGACCAGCGCAGATGTGATGGGCAAGGCCGAAGGTCCGCCCATGAAAAAGGCCGGCGCCCCGAAGCGCCGGCCCTCCCATGATTGATCGTCAGCACACGGTCTAGCGGGTGGTTTGAGGCGCTAGTTGTCGAGGAAGCTGCGGAGCTTGCGCGAGCGGCTCGGGTGCTTGAGCTTGCGCAGAGCCTTCGCCTCGATCTGACGAATGCGCTCGCGGGTCACCGAGAACTGCTGGCCGACTTCTTCGAGGGTGTGATCGGTGTTCATGCCGATGCCGAAGCGCATGCGCAGCACGCGTTCTTCGCGCGGGGTCAGCGAGGCGAGGACACGTGTCGTCGTCTCACGAAGATTGCTCTGAATCGCCGCGTCGATGGGCAGGACGACGTTCTTGTCCTCGATGAAGTCGCCGAGGTGGCTGTCCTCCTCGTCGCCGATGGGCGTTTCGAGGGAGATCGGCTCCTTGGCAATCTTGAGGACCTTGCGGACCTTTTCCAACGGCATGGCCAGCTTCTCGGCCAGTTCCTCCGGCGTCGGCTCGCGGCCGATCTCGTGCAGCATCTGGCGCGAGGTGCGGACGATCTTGTTGATCGTCTCGATCATGTGCACCGGGATGCGGATGGTGCGGGCCTGATCGGCGATCGAGCGGGTGATCGCCTGACGAATCCACCAGGTGGCGTAGGTGGAGAACTTGTAGCCGCGGCGATACTCGAACTTATCGACCGCCTTCATCAGGCCGATATTGCCCTCCTGGATCAGGTCCAGGAACTGCAGGCCGCGGTTGGTGTACTTCTTGGCGATCGAGATCACGAGGCGCAGGTTCGCCTCGATCATCTCCTTCTTGGCCTGCCGGGCTTCGCGCTCGCCCTTCTGGACCATGTTGACGATCTTGCGGTACTCGCCGATCTCCAGGCCCGTCTCGGAGGCGAGGGTCAGAATCTGCTCGCGCAGGCGGGCGACCTCGCCCGAGCCCTTCTCGACGAGATTCTTCCAGCCGCGGCCGCCGAGGCTGCCGACGCGCTCCATCCAGTTAGGGTCAAGCTCCCAGCCCTGGTAGTGGCGCAGGAACTCGTCGCGGGCGACGCCGTGGCTCTCGGCGTAGCGCATCAGCCGGCCCTCATGGGAGATAAGGCGCTTGTTGATGTCGTAGAGCTGCTCGACGAGGGCCTCGATGCGGTTGGCATTGAGGGAGAGCGACTTCACGTCGGTGACGACGGCGTCCTTCAGCTCGTCCTGCTTGCGCTCCTGCGAATCGGTGCGGGTGCCGCCCGAGGCCTTGAGCTCGGCATGCTCGTTCTGCAGCTTGCGCAGCTTGCGGTAGTTGTTGGCGATGTTGTCGAACGTCTCGAGGACGCGCGGCTTGATCTCCGTCTCCATGGCGGCGAGGGAGACGTTGTTCTCCATGTCGTCGTCATCGTCGCCCTCGGGCGGCGTCGGAGTATCGGATTCGCCCTCTTCGGTCTCCTCGGCGCCGTCGGCGATCGCCATCGCGTTCTTCGCGTCGGGTCCCGCATAGGTGGCTTCGAGATCGATGATCTCGCGCAGGAGCACCCGGCCGTCGACGAGTTCGTCGCGCCAGATGATGATGGCCTGGAAGGTCAGCGGGCTCTCGCAGAGCCCGGCAATCATCGCCTCGCGACCGGCCTCGATGCGCTTGGCGATGGCGATCTCGCCCTCGCGGGACAGGAGTTCGACCGAACCCATCTCGCGCAGGTACATTCGCACGGGATCATCCGTGCGGTCGGTCGGCTCCTTGGTGGTCTCGGCGCGCAGGGCGACGGGCTTCGTCGGCGCGATCTCGGCGACCTCGGTTCCCTCGGCGCCGTCCTCGTCCTCGGATTCGCCGCTGGCCTTGGTCTCCGTCGTCTCCTCGGTCTCTTCCGCCTCGACGACGTTGATGCCCATCTCGGACAGCTGGGACAGCACGTCCTCGATCTGATCGGGATCGGACTGGCCGTCGGGCAGAACCTCGTTGATCTCCTCGTAGGTGATGTAGCCGCGCTTCTTCGCGAGCTTCACCATCCGCTTGACGGAGGCATCCGTCAGATCGAGAAGCGGCCCGTCGGTCTGTTGCTCCGGAGCAGCATCCGTTTCGTCCCGTTCCGTTGCCTTCGTCGCCATGGTCCGCCTATGGTTGTCGTGTCAGTGTCGCGCGGGAGCGTGTCGCCCACTCCGCGTCATCGACGCTGCAATGCATGTGATGTGCGGACCGTCGAAGTGACAGCCGCGTCGATGTCAGATCCCGGTATGCAAGCGAGACGCTTGACCGATTGTTAACCATAGCCGCCAAGAGCGGCCGAATTCGTTCGCGACGGATGATCAGGATGCGGACGCCTCATCCGCGTCCGGCACCACTTCATCCGCCTCCGCACCCGCGATGACTGCCATACGGGCCTTCACGTCGCACAGCCAAGCGAAGTTCGCCTCCGTCTCGTCCTCGACCAGCGCCCGTTCCGCCAGGCGGAGTTCGCTATTTAGCGCGCCAGCCTTGCGGTGCAAGATCACGGCCTGACGCAATGCGTCTTCGAGACGCACAGGATCGGCATGCGCGTCAAGGGTCCATCGGTCTCCGGGGCGAACATGGCTGGCCAGGCGGGCGGCGGCTTCGATCAGTCCGGCCCGCTTCAAGCGGCTCTCCAGCACCTCGACGCCGGGCTGATCCGCATCCGCATGGCTGTCGAGCAAGAGAGATCGCAGCGCCTGCGCGTCCGGGTCGCCGAGTTCGAGTTCTGCCAGATCCTCCGCCTCGATCCCGAGCAGTTCCGGGTGGACCAGAAGGCTGGACACGATCATCGCCTCGCGATCCCGGTACGCGACCGGCCCCGAAGCGCTGGTCTCCCCGGCAAAGAGCGGGTTGAACTTGGTGGTGATTCGCGGCGAGGGCGGCGGGTCGCCGGGTCGCGGCGTCCGCTGGAAGGCGGGGCGTGCGGACGCGGTGCGCGGCTCCCAGGGCCCGCGCCGTCCCTGGCTCGCCTGGGGCGACAAGGCCCGAAGCCGGCCCTCGATCTCGTCGCGATAGAACCCGCGCACGGTCTCGTCGCGAATCGAGGCAACCATCTCGCGCACCGATTTGGCGAGGCCGGCTCGGCGCTCCGGGGTGTCGAGGGGCGCCCCGTCCGTGGCGCGCGACCACAGCATCTCGACCAGGGGGCGCGCCCCCTCCAGGACCCGATCGATCGCCCCCTTGCCCTCGGAGCGCAGGAGATCGTCCGGGTCCTGGCCCTCGGGCAGCATGGCGAAGCGCAGGGACTTGCCCGGCGTGAGCCCCGGCAGGGCCACGTCGAGGGCCTTGAAAGCGGCGCGCTGACCGGCCCCGTCACCGTCGAAGCACAGAATCGGCTCATCGGCATTGCGCCACAGCAGACCGATCTGCTCCTCGGTCAGAGCCGTGCCGAGGCCCGCCACGGCATTGGGATGACCCGCCATGGTCATCGCGATGACGTCGACGTAGCCCTCGACGGCGATGATCACGCCCCGGTCATGCGCCGGCTTGCGGGCATTGTGCAGGTTGTAGAGCAGCTGCCCCTTGTGGAAGAGCGGCGTCTCCGGCGAATTCATGTACTTCGCCTTGGCATCCTTCTGCAGCGCCCGGCCGCCGAAGGCGATGACGCGCCCACGTGAATCCGTGATCGGAAACATCACCCGGTCGCGGAACTTGTCGTACGGAACCTTGATGTCGTCGCCCGAGCTCAGCAAACCGACCTCGGCCATCAGATCCTTGTCCACGCCCTTCGCGGCGAGGAAGTCGCGCAGGGCATAACGGTCGCCGGGCGCGTAGCCGAGGCGGAAGCGCGACCGGATTTCCGGCCCGAGCTGGCGCCGATCGAGATAGGCGCGCGCCTCGATGCCGGCGCGGCCCGCCAGCTGCTCCTCGAAGAAGGCGGCCGCCATCTCCATGACGTCGAGCGCTCCGGCGCGCTTGGTCTCCTGCTCTCGGGCATCGGCGCTGGGCGCCGGCAGGGACACGCCCGCCTCCGCCGCCAGACGCTCGACCGCCTCGGGAAAGCTCAGGCCCTCCGTCTCCATCAGGAAGGTGAAGACGTCGCCGTGCTTGCCCGAAGAGAAGCAGTGATAGAACTGCTTCTGGTCGTTGACGTAGAAGGATGGCGACTTCTCGGCATTGAACGGCGACAGGCCGCGCCACTCGCGACCGGCTTTCTTCAGCCGGACGCGCCGCCCCACGATGTCGGATGCGGGCAGGCGCGCACGGATCTCTTCGAGGATGTGGGGCGGGTAACGCACGGCAGGAACCGAACCTCTGCGACTGTGCATCTTAGCAGCCCCGGCTTAAGGAGTCCCCAACGCCCGGAAACGGCGTTGGGCGACCGGCCTTACGCCTTGGCGTTCAGCGCATCCTTCACGAGTCCGCTGGCCTTGCCGAAATCCATGCGGCCCGCATAGGCGCCCTTCAGGGCGGCAATGACCTTGCCCATGTCTTTCGGACCGGAAGCGCCGGTCTCGGACACCGCCTTGTCGATGGCCGCGCGGGTCTCGGCCTCGTCCATCTGCTGCGGAAGGAAGCCCTGGATAATCGCGACCTCGTTGCGCTCGTTCTCGGCGAGTTCGGGCCGGCCGCCCTGATCGTAGACCGCGGCCGATTCGTTGCGCTGCTTGATCATCTTCTGCAGGAGCGCGAGGATCTCCTCCTCGGAAGCCGGCTCCTTGCCGAGGCCGCGCGCCTCGATGTCCTTATCCTTGAGGGCGGCCTGCATCATCCGGACGGTGGCGAGCTTCGCCTTGTCGCCGGCCTTCATGGCTTCCTTCATCTCGGTGGTGAGACGGGCGCGCAGCATCGTGTGACTCCTGAAAAATGAACCCGGGGTAGCGAATCGACGGCGTGGTCTGCGAATTGCTGCGCGAACCGGGGTTCTTGAGACGCGCCGACGCGAGGGCCACATTGACCCTAACGCGGCACGCTCGCTATGAGCGCCGCACGACAAGCCGCCCGCATGCGCCGCTCTACGGCGCCGGGATCGGCCGGACATAAGCGAGATCACGCCGATGCTGCAAGATGAAGGCGTCCACACGCCTGCCGTGCCCGCGCCCCCCGCTCCCTGGGCCGAACCCATCGCCACCGCCCTCCTGGTCCTGGCCGACGGCACCGTGCTGGAGGGATTTGGCATCGGCCAGACCGGGATCGCCGATGGTGAAGTCTGCTTCAACACCGCGATGACGGGCTATCAGGAGATTCTGACCGACCCGTCCTACGCGGGCCAGATCGTCACCTTCACCTTCCCGCATATCGGCAACACCGGCACCAACGACGAGGATCTCGAGAGCCTCGACGCGGCACCGGCCTCCGGGGTGCGGGGCACCGTGATCGCGTCGGCCGTGACCAACCCGTCGAACTGGCGCTCGTCGAGCCATCTCGACGCCTGGCTGAAGGCCCGCGGCATCGTCGGCATCACCGGTGTCGACACTAGGGCGCTCACCGCACTGATCCGCGACCACGGCATGCCGAACGCGATCATCGCCAACGATCCGGAGGGTCGCTTCGACCGCGAGGCCCTGAAGGCGCGGGCAGCCGCCCTCGCCCCGATGGAAGGCCTCGACCTCGTGCCGCCGGTGACCAGTCGGGAGCGTTCGGAATGGTCCCAGACCATCTGGGACGTGAAGGCCGGTTACGGTGATCGCAAGCCCGGCACAGGCCTCAAGGTCGTCGCCATCGATTACGGCGTGAAACGCAACATCCTCCGGCTTCTGGCCGAAGCCGGCTGCGACGTGACCGTGGTGCCCGCCACCACCACCGCCGCTGAGATCATGGCGATGAAGCCCGACGGCGTGTTCCTGTCGAACGGCCCCGGTGATCCGGCCGCCACCGGCGAATACGCGGTCCCGGTGATCCGGGCGCTGCTTGAGGAAAAAGTGCCGACCTTCGGCATCTGCCTCGGGCACCAGCTCATGGGCTTGGCGTTGGGCGGCCGCACCGTGAAGATGGCGCAGGGCCACCACGGCGCGAACCATCCGGTAAAGGACAAGACCACCGGAAAGGTCGAGATCGTGTCGATGAACCACGGCTTCGCGGTGGATCCGGCGAGCCTGCCCGAGACGGCGCTGGAGACCCACGTCTCGCTCTTCGACGGCTCGAATTGCGGCCTCACCCTCACCGACCGACCGGCCTTCTCGGTGCAGCACCACCCGGAGGCCTCGCCGGGCCCGCGCGACAGCCACTACCTGTTCGAGCGCTTCGTCGCCCTGATGAAGGCCGGAAAGCCCGAAACGCTGGTCACCACCGCGGACTAACGGGGGCCGGGCGGAGTCCGCCCGGCCCTTGCCACGTCTGCATGCTTGAATTGCATCTTAAGCCAAAAACACCCGAGGCGGGAATCGCAGAATGGTTCCCGCCGCGTCATAAAAAACCCGGCATTTTGGGGCATCCCCGCGCCGTTAACGACGCGCTAACGACGTCCGTCGAGGATCGTGGCGTGATCGCATCCGGTTCTGGACGGGGATTTCCACATGACGTTCGACGACGCGCGCGACGACTTCTCGCGCCTGCATCGCCTCTTCACGTT
Source organism: Methylobacterium sp. Leaf113 (assembly GCF_001423325.1). NCBI lineage: Bacteria > Pseudomonadati > Pseudomonadota > Alphaproteobacteria > Hyphomicrobiales > Methylobacteriaceae > Methylobacterium > Methylobacterium sp. Leaf113. The sequence continues at coordinate 106,926 of NZ_LMNJ01000052.1, read as the reverse complement.
CCATCTCGGCGTGGCCGTCGGCCTCGCGTGGATGACCGCCCTCTACTCCGCCTGCTACGCCCCCTGGGTCCGCAACATCCGGGCGCTGATCGATCCGTCGACCGGCCTCGACCGGGTCGAGAGCACCTGGTCGTTCCTGTTCGCCCTGCCGGTGGTGATGACGCTCGCCTGGATCGGCTTGTATTTCGGCCGCGAGATGCTGCGCCGCAGCCAGACCCTCTCGAATGCCGCTCTTGAATTCGCCGCCGCCGCAATCGTGGCCTTCGGGGTGTTTTATCTCTCCATCGACCGCGCGGTGTCGGTTCTTTACCTCGGCTTCTGAGCCGCAACGGCGCTTCACCTTCAACGCGCGCCCTTCCAATGGCGACGGGCTGCGTGTAAGTGCCAGGATCAACGACAATCCACGCCGCTAGCGCCCCCAGGCCCGTGCCGCCGATCCGGCACCGTGCATGGCTGGGCGCGCGTGCCTGCAGCCAAGGCGCCCGATGCCGAAACGCACCGACATTTCCTCGATCCTGATCATCGGTGCGGGGCCGATCGTCATCGGTCAGGCTTGCGAGTTCGATTATTCCGGGACCCAGGCCTGCAAGGCCCTCCGCGAGGAGGGCTACCGGATCGTGCTGGTGAATTCGAACCCGGCCACGATCATGACCGACCCGGACATGGCGGATGCGACCTATGTCGAGCCGATCACGCCCGAGATCGTCGCCAAGATCATCGAGAAGGAGCGCTACGCCATCCCGGGCGGCTTTGCGCTGCTGCCCACCATGGGCGGCCAGACGGCGCTGAACTGCGCCCTCTCCCTCAAGAAGATGGGCGTGCTCGAAAAATTCGACGTCCAGATGATCGGCGCCACCACCGAGGCGATCGACAAGGCCGAGGACCGTCACCTCTTCCGCGACGCGATGACCAAGATCGGCCTGGAGACGCCGAAATCCGCCCTCGCCAACGCCTCCGCGGCGAAGAAGGCTGACCGCGCGAAGTACCTCGCCGAGATCGCCCGCATCGAGGCCGCGAACGAGGGCGAAGCCCGCACCACCGCCCTTGCCGCCTTCGAGAAGACCTGGCACCGGGGCGAGTCGGAGCGGCGCAAGCGCTACGGTGAGCACGCGATCGGGCAGGCGCTGATCGCGCTGGCCGAGGTCGGCCTTCCGGCCATCATCCGCCCGTCCTTCACCATGGGCGGCACCGGCGGTGGCATCGCCTACAACCGGGAAGAGTTCCTGGACATCGTCGAGCGCGGCATCGACGCGTCGCCGACCAACGAAGTCCTGATCGAGGAGAGCGTTCTCGGCTGGAAAGAATATGAGATGGAGGTCGTTCGCGACAGAAACGACAACTGCATCATCGTCTGCTCCATCGAGAACATCGACCCGATGGGCGTCCATACCGGCGATTCCATCACCGTCGCGCCGGCCCTGACGCTGACCGACAAGGAATATCAGGTGATGCGCGACGCATCCCTGGCCGTGCTGCGCGAGATCGGCGTGGAGACCGGCGGCTCGAACGTGCAGTTCGCCATCGACCCGGCCACCGGCCGGATGATCGTCATCGAGATGAACCCGCGCGTCTCGCGCTCCTCCGCCCTGGCCTCGAAGGCCACCGGCTTCCCGATCGCCAAGGTCGCGGCCAAGCTCGCCGTCGGCTACACCCTCGACGAAATCGCCAACGACATCACGGGCGGCGCGACGCCGGCCTCGTTCGAGCCGTCGATCGACTACGTCGTCACCAAGATCCCGCGCTTCGCCTTCGAGAAGTTCCCCGGCGCCGAGCCGACGCTGACCACTGCGATGAAGTCGGTGGGCGAGGCCATGGCGATCGGCCGCTGCTTTGCCGAATCGCTCCAGAAGGCTCTGCGCTCCCTCGAGACCGGCCTCACCGGCCTCGACGAGATCGAGATCGAGGGACTGGGCAAGGGCGACGATCACAACGCCATCAAGGCCGCCCTCGGCACCCCGACGCCGGATCGCCTCCTCAAGGTCGGTCAAGCGTTGCGCCTCGGCGTGAGCCACGAGGAGGTCCATGCCTCCTGCAAGATCGATCCGTGGTTCCTGGAGCAGCTCCAGGCGATCATCGACCTGGAGAACCGGGTCAAGGCGCACGGCATCCCGAACACCCCCGGGGCGCTGCGTCAGCTCAAGGCGGCCGGCTTCTCCGACGCTCGCCTCGCCGTGCTCGCCAAGACCGACGAGGACAGCGTGCGGGCGGCGCGCCGGGCGCTGGGCGTACGCCCGGTGTTCAAGCGCATCGACACCTGTGCGGCCGAGTTCCAGGCGCCCACCGCCTACATGTACTCGACCTATGTAGCGCCCTTCGCCGGCACGGTGGTGGACGAGGCACGTCCCACCGACGCCAAGAAGGTCATCATCCTCGGTGGCGGTCCGAACCGGATCGGCCAGGGCATCGAGTTCGATTATTGCTGCTGTCACGCCTGCTTCGCGCTGTCGGAAGCCGGGTACGAGACCATCATGGTCAACTGCAACCCGGAGACGGTCTCGACCGATTACGACACCTCGGACCGCCTCTATTTCGAGCCGCTGACCCAGGAAGACGTCCTGGAGATCATCGAGACCGAACGCCAGGCCGGAACCCTGCACGGGGTCATCGTCCAGTTTGGCGGCCAGACCCCGCTGAAGCTGGCCCGCGCTCTGGAGGCCGCCGGTGTGCCGATCCTCGGCACCTCGCCTGACGCCATCGATCTGGCCGAGGACCGCGACCAGTTCAAGCGCCTCCTCGACAAGCTCGGGATGAAGCAGCCCAAGAACGGCATCGCCTACTCGGTGGAGCAGAGCCGGCTGATCGCCTCCGATCTCGGCCTGCCCTTCGTGGTGCGGCCGAGCTACGTTCTGGGCGGCCGCGCCATGGCGATCATTCGCGACGAGGCGCAGTTCGCGGACTACCTCCTCGATACCCTGCCGAGCCTGATCCCCTCCGACGTGAAGGCGCGCTACCCCAACGACAAGACGGGGCAGATCAACACGGTGCTGGGCAAGAACCCGCTCCTGTTCGATCGCTACCTGTCCGACGCCACCGAGATCGACGTCGACGCGATCTGCGACGGCAAGGACGTCTTCATCGCCGGCATCATGGAGCACATCGAGGAGGCGGGCATCCACTCGGGCGATTCCGCCTGCTCGCTGCCCTCGCGCTCGCTTTCGCCGGAGATCATCGCGGAACTGGAGCGCCAGACCCGCGCGATGGCGCTGGCCCTGCAGGTCGGCGGCCTGATGAACGTGCAATACGCGATCAAGGACGGCGTAATCTACGTGCTGGAGGTCAATCCGCGCGCTTCCCGCACCGTGCCGTTCGTCGCCAAGGTGATCGGCGATCCGATCGCCAAGATCGCCGCCCGGGTCATGGCCGGCGAATCGCTCGCGAGCTTCGATCTGAAGCCGAAGGTGCTCGACCACATCGCAGTCAAGGAAGCGGTGTTCCCCTTCGCGCGCTTTCCCGGTGTCGACGTGCTGCTCGGACCGGAGATGCGCTCGACCGGCGAGGTCATCGGGCTCGATTCGAGCTTCGGCGTCGCCTTCGCCAAAAGCCAGCTCGGCTCCGGCACCCTGGTGCCGAAGGGCGGCGCGGTGTTCGTGTCGGTGCGCGATGCCGACAAGGAGCGCATCCTGCCGGCCATCCGGCTCCTGTCGGAGCTCGGCTTCACCATCGTCGCCACCAGCGGCACCCAGCGCTACCTCGCCGACCAGGGCGTTCCGACAGAGCGGGTGAACAAGGTTCTGGAAGGCCGGCCGCACGTGGTCGACTCGATCAAGAACGGCGACATCCAACTGGTGTTCAACACCACGGAGGGCGCCGGCGCCCTCTCGGACTCGCGCTCGCTCCGGCGCGCTGCCCTCTTGCATAAAGTGCCGTACTACACCACTCTTGCGGGGGCGATGGCGGCGGCCGAAGGGATCAAGGCCTATCTCGGAGGCGATCTCAAGGTCCGCGCCTTGCAGGAATACTTCGCGGCCTGAATTGACGCGCGGCTTCCGTCTTGATCGGGAGCCGTGTCGTTTGCGGTTCAGGACTTTCTTACTCTGGCCCGGAGGGAGCACAGTGCTCCTGGCCGGGCCTATTCATTGTGGCGCGAGACGATGACGATAGACAAGGTTCCGATGACGGTGCGCGGTTACGCAGCGCTGGAGGAGGAGTTGAAGCACCGCCAGCAAGTGGAGCGCCAGCGCATCATCCAGGCGATTGCTGAGGCGCGCGCACTCGGCGACCTTTCGGAGAATGCCGAATACCATGCCGCCAAGGAGGCCCAGTCCCACAACGAGGGCCGTGTCCTCGAACTCGAGAGCATGATCTCGCGGGCCGAGGTGATCGACGTCACCAAGCTGTCGGGCACCAAGATCAAGTTCGGCGCGACCGTGAAGCTCCTCGACGAAGACACCGAGGAGGAGAAGACTTACCAGCTCGTCGGCGAGCCGGAGGCGGATGTGCGCTCGGGCCTCGTCTCGATCACCTCCCCGATCGCCCGCGCGCTGATCGGCAAGGGCGTCGGCGACACCGTCGAGGTGACGACCCCGGGCGGTGGCAAGTCATACGAGGTCGTCGCTGTCCAGTACGGCGTCTGAGTCGGGGATGCGGCGCGGCCCCTTTCGCGCGGTGGCCGCATCCCTCGTCCTCCTGCTGGGGGCCGCCCTTCTTCCGGGTCTCGCCCGGGCGGCGGGCCTCCCCAGCCTCGGCGGCGAGCGCCTGTCCGGCGTACGGGTCGACGTGCAACCGCTGCTCGCGAAGGGCGGCGGAGTTCCGGCGGAGGATCTCCGCGATGACCTGCTCGCCGCTCTCCGGACGGAGTTCGCCCGCCAGCTCGGCGGCCGCGGGCCGGTTCTGGTGGTGCGGATCACGGGTCTGTCGCTCAACCCCTACGCGGGCGGCGATGGCGGGCGTGGGCGGCTCGGCGGCGGAACCCAGAGCGACTACCTCGAAGGCGAGGCCCTGCTTGTCGGGCGGCGGGGCGAGATTCTGGCCCGTCATCCTCAGCTCTCTGCCGTCCCGGCCAGTTCGGGGGGAGCCTGGTACGATCCCGCTTCCGAGCGGCGGCGGGTGACGGCTCTCGCCGCGCATTACGCCGGCTGGCTGCGGCGCGCCCTCCCCGAGGATTAGGTGGACGAGGCGCCCCCGGCGACGCCCAAGGATTGACCTGGATCACCTGATGTCGGCAGCGTCCGCGATGCCCTCCCCCAACGCGGCCCCTGCGCCGCTCCCCGACCTGTCGCAGGCCCGGACCTGGATCGTCACCGACGGCAAGGCGGGTGACGAGAACCAGTGCGTGGGACTGGCCGAAACCCTCGATCTCCCCTTCGAGGTCCGGCGGGTTTCACCCCGTCCCCCCTTCGGCTGGATGGCGCCCTGGGGACCCGTCGATCCGCGCGACCAGCCCGGCGACAGGCGTGGGAGCCTCGCCGGACCCCTGCCCGATCTGCTGATCGCCTCCGGTCGCCGATCCGTGCCATACCTGCGCGCCGTCCGCGAGGCGTCGCAGGGCCGGACCTTCACGGCGTTCCTGAAGGATCCGCGTACGGGCCACGACACCGCGAACTTCGTCTGGGTGCCGGATTACGACGATCTGCGCGGCCCCAACGTGTTCACCACCCTGACGCCGCCGCATCAGGTCACCCCGGAGCGCCTGGACGAGGCGCGTAGACATCCGGACCCACGCCTCGCCGCCCTGCCCTGGCCCCGCATCGCGGTGCTGATCGGGGGCGACAGCCGCCATCTGAGCTACCGTCCGGCCGACATGCGCCGGCTCCTGCGCGATCTCACCAAGCTGACCGATGGCGGGTGCAGCCTGATGGTGACGGTGTCGCGGCGCACCCCGCAGAACCTGCGCGACGCGTTGCGAACCCTGGTCGTCACCAAGGGTGGTTTCTACTGGGATGGCGCCAGCTCGAACCCCTATGTTCCGATGCTGGCGATCGCCGACGCGATCGTGGTCACCTCGGATTCCGCCAACATGGTCGGCGAGTCCGTCAGCACCGGCGCGCCGGTCCTCCTGTTCGACCTGCCGAAGACCTATATCCGTCACAGGCGGCTCTTCGCGGGCCTAGCGATGGCAGGGGCCCTGAAGCCCTTCGTCGGTCGCCTGGAGGCATTGCAATACACACCCCTGGATGCGACCCCCGTCATCGCGCAGGCGATGGCCAAGGCCTATGCCGACCACCGCGCGCGATGGGCCTGAAGGAGACGAGAGCGATGGCGCACACCCATTCCAAACTCATCATCATCGGCTCCGGCCCCGCCGGCTACAGCGCCGCAATCTATGCCGCCCGCGCCATGGTCGAGCCGCTGATGATCTCCGGCTTCCAGCCCGGCGGCCAGCTCATGATCACCACCGACGTCGAGAACTATCCGGGCTTCGCCGAGGCCATCCAGGGTCCCTGGCTGATGGAGCAGATGCGGCTCCAGGCCGAGCATGTCGGCACCCGGATCGTGTCCGAGTACATCACCAAGGTCGACCTCAAGGTCCGCCCCTTCCAGTTGGAGGCGGATTCGGGCGAAACCTATTCGGCCGATGCGCTGATCATCGCCACCGGCGCCCAGGCGAAGTGGCTCGGTCTGCCGTCGGAAGCCAAGTTCCAGGGCTTCGGCGTCTCCGCCTGCGCCACCTGTGACGGCTTCTTCTTTCGCGGCAAGGAGGTCGTGGTGGTCGGCGGTGGCAACACCGCCGTCGAGGAGGCGCTCTACCTGGCCAACCTCGCGTCCAAGGTCATCGTCGTGCACCGCCGGGGCGAGTTCCGGGCCGAGCGCATCCTGCAGGAGCGCCTGTTCAAGCACCCCAACGTCGAGGTGGTGTGGCACCATGCCATCGAGGAGATCTGCGGCAGCGAGAAGCCGCCCTCGGTGACGCATGTCCGCCTCAAGGATACCCGCACCGGGGAGATCACCGAGCGCAGGACCGACGGCGTGTTCATCGCCATCGGCCACCAGCCGGCGACGGGAGTCTTCGAGGGCCAACTCGCCATGCGCGACGGCGGCTACATCGATACCGCGCCGGGCACGACCCACACGGCGATCCCCGGTGTCTATGCCGCCGGCGACGTGACCGACGACGTCTATCGCCAGGCGATCACCGCCGCCGGCATGGGGTGCATGGCTGCGCTCGACGCCGAGAAGTACCTCGCGGCCCTCGATGTCGGCGAAACACCGCAGCAAGCGGCCGCAGAATAGGAAGATTTCGGCGGACGAAGGCTCTGGGCGTCTTGCGTGCGGCATCAAGACAATCGCAAGGTCGTCCCCCTAACCTAAGCGCTGACGGCATGCGCCGTCGGCGTCACCCGCATGACTGAGATCGCCCCGTCCCGCGTGTCCGGCACGCATCGGGAGATGTCGGTCGCTCGGGCCTATCATGGATATCCGGATCGCCAATCGGCGCGGATCGGGGAGGCATGATCAGCCGGCGTCGGGTTGCGTACGGGAGTGGACGCCTTGGACTGGGATAAGATCCGCATCTTCCTCAATGTGGCGGAAGCCGGCAGCTTCACGCGGGCGGGCGACGACATCGGCTTGAGCCAGTCGGCCGTGAGCCGCCAGATCAGCGCCCTGGAGCGCGAATTGAAGGCGCCGCTGTTCCATCGCCACGCCCGGGGCCTGATCCTCACCGAACAGGGCGATCTCCTGTTCCGGGCAGCGCGCGACATGAAGCTGCGCCTGGAAAACACCAAGGCGCGCCTCGTCGAGACCAGCGAGCGCCCGACCGGCGACCTCAAGGTCACCACCACGGTCGGCCTCGGCACCGCGTGGCTCGCCCAAAGGGTGGCGGAATTCCTCGACCTCTACCCGGATGTCCGGGTCGAACTCATCCTCACCAACGAGGAACTCGACCTCGCCATGCGCGAGGCCGACGTGGCCATCCGGATGCGGCGCCCGGCCCAGCCGGACCTGATCCAGCGACGCCTGTTCACGGTGCATTACCACGCCTTCGCGTCGCAGGATTACGTGAAGCGCTTCGGCGAGCCGAAGACGATCGCCGATCTCGACAATCACAGGCTCGTCTCGTTCGGCGGCAACGAGCCGTCCTACCTGCTGGCCACCCACTGGCTCGCCACGGTGGGCCGCGAGGGCCAGGAGCGCCGGACCATCCATTTCACGGTCAACAACATCACTGCCCTGCAGCACGCGATCGAAACCGGTGCCGGCATCGGCATCCTGCCGGACTACGCGGCGGAGGGGCAGGCCGGCCTGGTTCAGGTGATGCGCGAGACCGAGATGCCCCACATGGAGAGCTATCTCGTCTACGCCGAGGAGATGCGGACCGTCGCCCGCGTCCAGGCATTCCGCGACTTCCTCGTCGCGAAGGCCCAGCGCTGGACCTATTGAGGACCGCAGGGACCGACGGACGCGGGCGGGGCAGAGGGCTGCCCCGCCGCCGCGCCGGTCAGACGAACAGCCGTTCCTTCTCCAACCCCTTGTAGAGGCCGGCGACCTGCTCGCCGTAGCCGTTGTAGATCAGGGTCGGCACGCGCTGGTCGGTGCCCAGCACCCGCTCGGTCGCCTGGCTCCAGCGCGGATGCGACACGGCCGGGTTCACGTTCGCCCAGAAACCGTACTCGGCCGATTGCAGCCCTTCCCAGAAGGTCTTCGGCCGCTCGGCCACGAACGAGATCTTGGTGATCGATTTCACCGACTTGAAGCCGTACTTCCAAGGCACCACGAGCCGGATCGGAGCGCCGAACTGGTTGGCGAGCGGCTTGCCGTAAACGCCGGTTGCGACGAAGGCGAGATCGTTGCCGGCCTCCTCCAGGGTCAACCCTTCGGTATAGGGCCACGGATACAGGAACGACTTCTGGCCCGGCGCCATGGACCGGTCGAGGAAGGTCTGCATCTGAATGTACTTGGCCCCGGCGCTGGGCTTGGCCAGGGCCAACAGCTTCGAGAGCGGGAACCCGGTCCAGGGCACAGACATCGACCACGCCTCGACGCAGCGGTGGCGATACAGGCGCTCCTCCAAGGGCATTTTCCGGATCAGATCGTCGATGCCCAGCGTCATCGGCTTCTCGACGAGTCCGTCGATGGCGACGGTCCAAGGCCGGGTCTTCAGCGCATTGGCCGCCGGCAGGACCGATTTCGAGGTGCCGTATTCGTAGAAGTTGTTGTAGTCCGCGCTGTACTTCTCGGGCGTCAGGTCGCGGTCGAGGGTATAGGCCTCGTTGCGCTTGGCCGGATAGAGGTCGGCGGTGGGATCGGCTGCGGCCTCGGCCCGCGCGATGCCGACCAGCGATGCGGCGGCGAGGCCGGCGGCACCGCCGAGCAGGCTGCGGCGATCGAGGAAAACGCTCTCCGGCGTCGCCAGATGTTCGGGCATCTCCCATACCCGCGTGCGCTTGATCAGCATGTCGATCCCTCCCGTGCGGCACATCCAGAGATGCGCCGGCGTGTTGCCCTGATCCGCGTGCCGTGACCCTTGCGTCACGACTGTCGAGACGAGACATCGTGCGGCGCGGACCGACCGGCAAGCCGTCCCGATGTCACTCCTTCGAAGTTACTTCTTCGATGTCGGACCGCGGGAGGTTACGCGGACGCGCAGGTTACGCCGTGGGCGGTTCGTCGCGGAGTGCACGCCGTAGCACCTTGCCGACGTTGGTCTTGGGCAGGGCGTCGTGGAAGACCACCTGCCGCGGCACCTTATAGCCGGTGAGCTGCGTGCGCGCGTAGGTCCTCAGCGCCTCCGTGGTGATGGCCGGGTCGCGGCGCACCACGTGGGCGACCACCATCTCGCCGGTGTCGTCGCTGAGGGCGCCGACCACGGCGCATTCGCGGACCGCCGGATGGCTCGCGAGCACATCCTCGATCTCGTTCGGATAGACGTTGAAGCCGGAGACCAGGATCATGTCCTTCATCCGGTCGACGATCCTGACCTGTCCGTCCTCCTGGAGCACCGCCACGTCGCCGGTTCGGAAGTAGCCGTCCGGCGTCGTCGCGCGCGCGGTCTCGTCCGGGCGCTTCCAGTAGCCGGCCATGACCTGGGGTCCGCGGACGCAGAGTTCGCCCGGGTGGCCCATGCCGACGTCGCGGCCATCCAAACCCCGGACCGCCACATCCGTCGAAGGCAGCGGATAGCCGATCGTCCCGCTCCATTCCGGAAGGTCGAGCGGGTTGACGCAGACCACCGGCGACGTCTCGGACAGGCCGTAGCCCTCGACGATCGCCTGTCCGGTGATCGCCTTCCACTTCTGGGCGACGGTGGCCTGAACCGCCATGCCACCGGCGATGACGAAATCGAGCTTCGAAAAGTCGACCTCGGTAATTCTGGGGTGATTGATCAGGAGATTGAACAGGGTGTTCACGCCGGAGAAGTGGGTGAAGCGCGTACTCTTCAGGGTCTTGATGAAGCCGTCCGCGTCGCGCGGGTTGAGGATCAGCAGACAGCAGGCACCGATCTTCATGAAGAAGAAGAAGCAGCAGGTGAGCGCGAAGATGTGGTACAGCGGCAGCGCCGTGACCATCACCTTGCCCTCGCCGTACTCGGCCGAGACGCGGAACCAGGCTCGGCTCTGCTCGACGTTGGCCATGATGTTGCGGTGGGTCAGCATCGCCGCCTTGGCGATGCCGGTGGTGCCACCCGTGTACTGTAGGAAGGCCAGGTCGTTCGGCCCGATATCGGCGCGGATCTTGGGCTTGCCGGTCCCGGCATTGATCACCGCATCGAAGCGGAGCGCGAGACCAGCGGGGAAGCGGTAGGCCGGCACCGCCTTCTTGATGTGCCGCGACGCCAGGGTGATCAGCCGACCCTTGAGACCGAGGCCGTCGCCGGGGCCGGCAACGACCACCCGGTCGAGGCTGAGATCCGGCAGGGCCTCCACCACCGTGTGGGCGAAGTTTTCCAGGACGAAGAGGATACGGGCGCCCGAATCGTTCAGCTGCGCCGTCAATTCGCGGGGCGTGTAGAGCGGATTGACGTTGACGACGGTGCAGCCAGCGAGCAGCGCGCCGAAGATCGTCGCCGGATAGGCCACGACGTTGGGCATCATGATCGCGACGCGGTCGCCCTTGACGAGACCCTGATCGGCGAGCCAGGCCGCCACGGCTTCGGCTGTGTCTCCGAGCGCCGCGTAGGAGATGCGGGTTCCGAAGCTCTCAAGCGCCGGACGCGATGCGGATTGCGTCATGCACTCTTCGAACAGGTCGACCAGCGTTCCGAGACGGGGGATATCGAGTTCCGCCGGAATACCCGGCGGATACGCCGACAGCCACGGCCGCCCGGCGCTTCGGGATTCGAACATGTGTTTCCTCCCTGCGATGCGACTCGGCCGCTTCCTGCGTCCTTAGTTCACATCTAAACTATCCTCCGCCATCCCGGCTTCGGGATCAAGCGGCGGCCTGTGCAGGCTGGGAACGATCCCGCCGGGTCGTCAGTCGCACGCAGCTAAGGTGCGGTAGGAAGGCGATGCAGGCCAGGGCGGCGGCTAACACGGCATCCTCCCCTGTCATGGCCCGGCGCGGCCAGTTCCCGAAGCCCGCCGCATGGGCCAGGCCGAGCACCGCGAGGGCGAACCACAGCGCGAGATAGCGCAGAACGATCGCGAGGCCGGCGCGCAGCCAGGTCCGGGGGCGTGCCGGCGCGTTTCCGATCAGCAGCGCACCGAAAGCCAGGGCCGTGGCGAAGACCATCGCGGCGAGTGCCGAGCCGAGGGCATAGGCGGCGGACATCGCCTGCTGCGTGAGGAAGGCGGTGCCGCCGCTGGCAAACGCGAGGCGCAGGGTGACGCCGCCGAAGGTCGGATGGAGGCAGACCGCCAGGAACACCGCGAACGCGAGGGTTCCGCCGATCAGCCGACGCGGCCAGCCGGCCGGGCCGGGTCGCAGGATGCGCAGGCCGAGGCGCGCCAGCCCATACACGATCGCCACGGTGAAGAGCGGGTAGCGATCGAGGAAGAAGCCGTAGAACCGCGCCTCCAGTTGGGGCGGCAGAACCGTCCGCTGGTCGAATCCCGTGGCGAAGGCGACCCCGATCGCCAGGAGCGCGGCCGCCAGCGGGATGACGGCCGCCCGCACGCGGCTCAGGCCTCGTAGTTGTCGCGCACCAGCCGGTCGAGCAGGCGCACGCCCCAGCCCGCGCCCCAACTCCGATTGATCTCGCTCGGCGAGGACGACATCGCCACGCCGGCGATGTCGAGATGGGCCCATGGCACGTCGTTGACGTAGCGCTTCAGGAACGAGGCGGCGGTGGCGGCGCCGCCGTGGCGGCCGCCGGAGTTCTTCATGTCGGCGAACTTGGAATCGATCGCCTTGTCGTAGGCCGGGATCAGCGGCATCCGCCACACGGCCTCGCCCGTCGCTTCGCCGGCGGCGGTGATCTTCGCCGAAAGGGCATCGTCGTTCGAGAACAGGCCGGCGATATCCTGGCCGAGGGCCACGATGATGGCGCCCGTCAGGGTGGCGAGATCGATCATGAACTTCGGCTTGTAGGCGCTCTGGATGTGCCACAGTACGTCGGCAAGGACGAGACGTCCCTCCGCATCGGTGTTGATGATCTCGATGGTCTGGCCCGACATCGAGGTGACGATGTCGCTCGGGCGCATGGCGTTGCCGTCCGGCATGTTCTCGACGATGCCGATGGCGCCCACCACGTTGACCCGAGCCTTGCGGCGCGCCAGCGCATGCATCGTGCCCACGACGCAGGCGGCGCCGCCCATGTCGCCCTTCATGTCCTCCATGCCGCCGGCGGACTTGATCGAGACGCCGCCGGAATCGAAGCAGACGCCCTTGCCGATGAAGGCGATCGGCGCGTCCGACGCGTCATCCGCCCCGTTCCAGCGCATCACCACGACGCGGGCCTCCCGGGCCGAACCCTGGGCCACCGCCAGCAGAGCGCCCATGCCGAGCGCTTCGAGCTTGCCGGGGCCAAGCACCTCGACCTCGACCCCGAGGTCGGTCAGCGCCTCGGCGCGACGGGCGAACTCCTCCGGAAACAGGACGTTCGGCGGCTCGTTGATGAGTTCGCGGGCCAGGACGACGCCGTCCGCGACCGCCTCGGACGCCTGGGCGGCCGCTTCGGCGGCGGACACATCCGCCACCATCAGGGTCAGGGACGTGCCCTTCGCGTCATCGCCCTCAGGCTTCTTCTTGGTCTTGTAGCGATCGAAGCTGTAGTGCCGCAGACGGGCGCCGAGGGCGAAATCGGCGGCATTCTCGGCCGAGACGTCGAGGCCGGCGAGGATCAGGGCGGCGTGGGCGCTCCGACCCGCGACCTTGCTGGCGGTGTAGCCGCCGAGCGCGGTCCAATCGATCTTGGCGCGATCCTTCTCCGAGCCGAGGCCGATCACCACGAGGCGGTCGGCATCGAGGCCGGCGGGAGCCGGCAGCGCCAGGGCCGACAGGGACTTGCCCTTGAAGCGCTCGCTGGCGGCCGCGCGCGCGACGAGATCGGCGACTCCGCCGCCGATGGCCTGGGCCACGGCCGGTGCCAGGGCGAGATCGTCGCCGACGAAGAGGACGACGTCGCCCCGGCCCACCGAGCCGAGAGGCCCGAACGTGATCGAAATTCCGTCCGCCATGACGCTAGCTTTCCGAAGGATTGGGCTCGAACGAGAGGCGCGTTCGAAGTGATGCGCGCAGGATGTGCGGAGGAACACGGGCTTCGACGTGCCCCTCCCAAGGCTTCTGTGTACCCGTTGAGGCAGAGAACGCAACGCGACCGGACGGCCGTGAAAGCGCCCGAATTGGCGCGCCCGGATCGGGCTGGCCGGTCGGGGGGCGGGACAGGTCGAAACGCGCGGGTGGAATCCCGCCGGGTGAGGCGGGATCGGTCCATGAGGGTCGATCCACCGGAACCTGACTCACGAGAACCCGATCCACGAGATTCGATGCCGCAGATCGAGCGCTACATCTTCAGACTCGCGCTCGGGGCGTTCCTGGCCTGCCTCGTCGGCCTCACGGGCACGATCTGGGTGACGCAGGCCCTGCGCGAACTCGACCTGATTACCGCGAAGGGCCAGACGCTGGTCATCTTCTTCCTGATCACCGGGCTGTCGCTGCCGACCCTGATCACCGTCATCGCCCCGGTCGCCCTGTTCATCGCCGTCGTCCACACCCTGAACAAGCTGAACGGCGATTCCGAGCTGATCGTGATGTCGGCCGCCGGGATGCGACCGCGACAGATCCTGCGTCCGTTCCTCAGCCTCGGTCTCGCCGTCAGCCTCGCGGTGGCCTTCCTGACGATCCAGGTCATGCCGTCCTCCTTCCAGGAGCTGCGTGACGTGCTGACCCGCGTGCGGGGGGACTTCATCGCCAACGTGGTCAAGGAAGGGCAGTTCACCAGCCTCGACAGCGGCATCACCTTCCATTTCCGCGAGCGCGGACCCGGCGGCGCCCTGCTCGGCCTGTTCATCCAGGACAAGCGGGAAGCCGGCAAGTCGGTGGTCTATCTCGCCGAGCGCGGCCAAGCGCTCGAATATGGCGGTCAGAGCTATCTCGCCCTGGAGAAGGGCAGCATCCACCGGCAGCAAAAGGACTCCCGCGACGCCTCGATCATCACCTTCGAGCGCTACACCGTCGATCTCGCGGCCTTCACTCCGCCCGATGCGGAGCTGGTCTACAAGCCTCGCGAGCGCGCCACCGCGCAGCTGCTGTTCCCAGACACCGGCGAGACCTACTACAAGCAGCAGAAGGGGCGCTTTCGGGCGGAACTGCACGACCGGCTCTCGTCCTGGCTCTACCCGCTGGCCCTGACCTTCATCGCCTTCGCGGCACTGGGCGATCCGCGCACCACGCGTCAGGGGCGCGGCCTCGCGGTCGCGGCTGCGGTGATCGCCGTGGTGGTCGTGCGCATCGGCGGCTTTGCCGCGTCGAGCGCCGCCGCGCGCAGCCAGGGCGCCGTGATCGCGGTCTACGCCGTGCCCCTCCTGGCCATCCTCGTTTCGGCGCTGCTGATCTTCCAGGGCGCCGCCATGCGGGACTGGAACGCGCGGACGAGGCGGGCCCTGGGCCGGTTCGCAGGCCGCCTCCTGGGACGGCGTCCCCGCCTCGGGGTGAGCTGAGGCGCGCATGTCCATCCTGATCGGCGCCACCCTCGGCCGCTACTTCGCCTTGCGCTTCGTGCGCACGATCCTGGGGGTGTTCCTCACGGTCTTCACGCTGGTCTACACCCTCGATTTCGTCGAGCTGCTGCGGCGCGCCGGCGACGCGGAGGGTGCATCCCCAGGCCTGATGGCGCAGCTCTCGCTCTACCGCACCCCCGCCGTGGCCGAGGGCGTGCTGCCCTTCGCCATCCTGTTCGGGTCCATGGCCGCGCTGCTCCAGCTCTCGCGCAAGCTCGAACTCGTGGTGGCGCGGGCGGCCGGCATCTCCGCCTGGCAGTTCCTCCAGCCCGGCGTGTTCGTGGCGCTCGCCATCGGGGTCTTCGCGGTAGGCGTCTACAATCCGGTCTCGGCGCTGATGAAGCAGCGCTCCACCGAAATCGAGGCGAAGATCTTCGCCCGCTCCAGCAAGGCCAATTCCGGCAAGGACCTGTGGATCCGCCAGCGCAGCCTCGACGGGCAGGCGATCATCCGGGCCGATACGGCGGTGGAGGGCACCACCGCCCTCGCGGGGGTCTCGGTCTTCACCTTCGACGAGGCGGGCGTGTTCACCGCGCAGATCGAGGCGGCGCGGGCCAGCCTGCATGATGGCTACTGGGAGCTGAGCCAGGCCCGCGTGGTGGCGCCAGGCCAGCCGGCCGAGACCTACGACACCTACCTGATCGCCTCGACCCTGGTGCCGTCCCAGGTGCGCCAGCGCTTCACGCCGCCGGAATCCGTGCCTTTCTGGCAACTGCCGGAAACCATCGCACGCTCCGAACGAGCGGGCCTCGATGCCACGCGCTACCGTCTTCAATACGATGTGCTGCTCGCGAGACCTGTCCTGTTCTTGGCCATGGTGCTGGTGGCGGCCAGCGTTTCCTTAAGGTTCTTCCGCTTTGGTGGTGTAGGAAAGCTGGTGCTGGGCGGCGTCGCGGCGGGGTTCGTGCTGTACGTCGCCCGACAGGTGCTGGAAGGCCTCGGTGCCTCGGGAATCGTGACGCCGGCTGTGGCGGCCTGGTTCCCGGCCGTGGTAGGGAGTCTCCTCGGTACGCTCACGCTTCTCTATCAGGAGGACGGCTGATGTCGGACTCGGCGATGGGGATGGGTCAGGGGCCTTGGCAGGAGTTGGGACTGGCGTTGCGTAAGGTCGCCGACATCGCGTTGGCCACGGGGTTCGTGGCACTGCTCACCGTCGTCGCACCCGCGCCGCTCGGAGGGTCGGCCCGCGCGCAGGCCGCGCCGAAAACCGCCGCCGGAAAACCCGAATCCAACAGAGTCGAATCCGGTAAACCCGTCGAGCGCCTCCTCGTGGAGGCCGCCGAGCTGATCTACGACAACGATCGCAACACCGTGACGGCGCGCGGCAATGCCGAGCTGCATTACGGCCCGCGCGTCTTGCAGGCCGACCGGGTCATCTACGATCGCAAGGCCAGCCGGGTCTTCGCCGAGGGCAACGTGCGCCTCACTGAAGCCTCGGGCGACGTCGTCACCGGCGCCAAGATGGAGCTGACCGACGATTTCCGGAACGGCTTCATCGATGCGCTGCGGGTGCAGCAGAACGTCGAGCTGAACGGCCAGACCGTGCGGACCCGGTTCTCGGCGCCCCGCGCCGAGCGGATCGAGGGCGACAGCACCAGCTTCGAATACGGCACCTACACCGCCTGCGAGCCGTGCAAGAACAACCCGGAAACGCCGCCGCTCTGGCAGATCCGCGCCACCAAGATCGTCCACAACAACGAGACCCACACCGTCGCCTTCGAGGAATCGA
Organism: Methylobacterium sp. Leaf113; assembly: GCF_001423325.1. NCBI lineage: Bacteria > Pseudomonadati > Pseudomonadota > Alphaproteobacteria > Hyphomicrobiales > Methylobacteriaceae > Methylobacterium > Methylobacterium sp. Leaf113. The sequence goes on along the minus strand of NZ_LMNJ01000052.1, from coordinate 90,159 downwards.
CCCTCGAGATCGGCGGCATCCCGATCGCCTATCTGCCGTATTTCGAGACCGCCGACCCGACGGTCAAGCGCAAGACCGGCTTCCTGACGCCACGCTTCCTCACCTCCACGGCGCTCGGCTCCGGACTCGCGACGCCGTTCTTCGTCAATCTGGCGCCGAACTACGATCTCACGCTCTCACCCGCCTTCCTGAGCAACCAGGGCGTACTCGGTCAGGCCGAGTTCCGGCATCGGCTGGAATCCGGCTCGTACAACCTGCGCCTGTCCGGCATCTTCCAGACCACGCCGAGCGCCTTTCTGCCCGGACCGCTCGGCGCCGGAGACCGTGACTTCCGCGGCTCGGTGGAGACCAAGGGCCAGTTCTACATCAACGACCGCTGGCGCACGGGCTGGGACATCGTCGGCGTCACCGACAAGTGGTTCCTCGACAATTACCGCATCCGCAACCAGAGCATCACGACGGATTACTTCCGTGAGGCGGTGTCGACCGCCTACCTGATCGGTCAGGGCGACCGCTCGTGGTTCGAGGCGCGGGGCTACTACTTCAAGGGCCTGTCGAGCTTCGACTGGCAGAAGGAGCAGCCCTTCGTCGCGCCGGTGATCGACTACGACAAGCGCATCAACGGGCCGGGCTTCCTCGGCGGCGAGGTCCGCTTCGAGGCCAATATCACCAGCCTGAACCGGCAGGCGACCGACTTCCAGGCCATCGGAACGCCGACCGCCTACCTGCAGACTCCGACCATCAACGGCCGGACCTACTACCTCTATGAGACCTGCACGTCGTTCTCGCGCGGCCAGTGCGTCATCCGGGGCCTTGCCGGAACCAACACCCGCGGGTCGGCCCAGCTCTCCTGGCGCCGCAGCTTCATCGACGATGTCGGCCAGGTCTTCACGCCCTTCGCCTACCTGCGCACCGACGCGTTCTTCGTCGATCCGCGCAATTCGGGCTACCAGAACGCCCTGTCGACGAACATCGCGACGCAGGATTCTGACTTCTCCGGCCGGGTCCTGCCGGCGGTCGGCCTCGATTACCGCTATCCGTTCGTCAGCAATTTCGGCCCCCTCGGCGTCCACACCCTGGAGCCGATCGCCCAGGTCATCGCCCGCCCGAGCGAGACCCGGATCGGCCGTCTGCCCAACGAAGACGCCCAGAGCCTGATCTTCGACGACACCTCGTTGTTCGAGTGGGACAAGTTCTCGGGCTACGACCGGGTCGAAGGGGGTGTCCGCACCAATCTCGGCGCGCAATACTCCGTCGTGACCCCGGCCGGCTGGTACGCGAACGTGATGTTCGGCGAGTCGATCCAGATCGCTGGCGTCAACTCGTTCCGCCGCGGCGACATCGCCAATGTGGGCCTCGATTCCGGCCTCGACAGCCGGGCCTCCGATTTCGTCGGCCGGTTCCAGCTCTCGCCGAACCAGAACATCACCTTCATCACGCGCGGGCGCTTCGATCACGCCGACCTCGGGGTGAACCGGGTCGAGACCGGCGTGATCGCCCGACTGGCGCCGTTCGCGCCGATCGACCTCTCGGCGTTCTATTCCTACTACCGGGCCCAGCCGGCCCTCGGCTTTGCCAATCGGCGCGAGGGCGTGACCGCCTCGGCCACCTACCACGTCACGCCGAACTGGTTCGTCACCGGCTCGGCCCTGGTCGACCTGTCGCACTATCTCGACGTGCGCGACAACTTCCAGACAGCCTATGCGTCCTACCTTGCCAACCCGGTCGGGGACGCGCCGGTCTATCGGAATCCCGGCCGCGCCTACCTGTCGGGCATGAGCATCGGCGGGGGCTACCAGGACGAGTGCACCACCATCTCGGTCAACTACATCGTCTCGCCGGTCGCCGCCTCCCTCGGCACCAGCGAGCGCAACCGGACGGTGCTGCTGCGGCTGGAGCTGAAGACGCTCGGCGAGGCGGATTTCCGCCAGAACCTGAATACGGCCATCACGGCCGATGGCATCTCGACGGTCCGTTGAGGCGGACAGCCGTCCGAACCCGGAGCGTATCGCGATGAGCAGCCTGCATGGGCCCATCGCCCTCACGCTCGGAGACCCCGCCGGGATCGGCCCTGAAATCGCCCTGATGGCCTGGCGCCTGCGCGACGCCGGGGCGGGGCTGCCGCCGTTCTTCCTCGTCGGCGATCCGGCCTTCATCGAGCGGCGGGCGAGCGAGCTGAACCTGCAGGTGCCGATCGCCGATGTGGGACCGGATCTCGCCACGGAAGTGTTCGGCCGTGCCCTGCCGGTGATGGCCCTGCCGAGCGGCGCGGCCGTCCACGCCGAGGCCGGACGCCCCGATGCCGCCAATGCCGGCGCGATTCTGGAATCGATCACCACGGCGGTAGAGCTCGTCCGCTCCGGGGCCGCCACCGCCCTCGTCACCAATCCGATCGCCAAATACGTCCTGACCCAGGTCGGCTTCGCGCATCCGGGCCATACCGAGTTCCTGGCCGCCTGCGCGGTGCCCCCCGGCGAGACCCCGCCGCTGCCCGTGATGATGCTGTGGAGCGAGACCCTGGCGGTGGTGCCGGTCACCATCCACGTCGCCCTCCGGCGGGTGCCGGACCTGCTGACGCAGGACCTCGTGATGCGCACCGCCCGCATCGTCGATCACGACCTGCGCCGGCGCTTCGGCCTTGCCCGGCCCCGTCTCGTCCTGTCCGGGCTCAACCCGCATGCGGGGGAGAACGCCACCATGGGCACCGAGGACCGCGACGTGCTGGAGCCGGCGGTGCTTCAGCTGCAGGCCGAGGGCATCGACATCCGGGGGCCTCTTCCGGCCGACACCCTGTTCCACGCGCGGGCGCGGGCGAATTACGATGTCGCGCTGACGCCGACCCACGACCAGGCCCTCATCCCGATCAAGACCCTCGCGTTCGACGAGGGCGTCAACGTCACCCTGGGCCTGCCGTTCATCCGCACCTCGCCGGACCACGGCACCGCCTTCGACATCGCTGGCAAGGGCATCGCGCGGCCCGACAGCCTGATGGCGGCCCTGCAGCTCGCCGCGCGCCTCGTGAAGGCCGGCGCGTGAGCGAGGACGGAAGCACCAGCAGCGACGGTCTGCCGCCCCTGCGGGAGGTGGTGCGCAAGCACGGCCTCGAGCCGAAGAAGGCGCTTGGCCAGAACTTCCTGTTCGACCTCAACCTGACTGGGCGGATCGCCCGCTCGGCCGGGCCGCTCGACGGCGTCACCGTGGTCGAGATCGGCCCCGGTCCCGGCGGCCTCACCCGGGCGCTCCTGGCAGAGGGGGCCGCCCGGGTCATCGCCATCGAGCGCGATCCCCGTGCGCTTCCGGCGCTGGCCGAGATCGCCGCCCATTATCCCGGTCGCCTCGACGTGGTCGATGCCGATGCCCTCGCCTTCGACCCGGTGCCGCTGATCGGGTCCGGGCCGGCGCGGATAATTGCCAACCTGCCTTACAATATCGGCACGCCCCTACTGGTGGGCTGGCTCGCCGGTGCGGCCTGGCCGCCCTGGTGGAATTCCCTGACGCTGATGTTCCAACGCGAAGTCGCCGAACGCATCGTGGCGGACGAGAACGACCGCGCCAATTACGGCCGCCTCGGTGTCCTCTGCGGCTGGCGGACGGAGGCGCACATCCTGTTCGACGTGGCGCCGTCGGCCTTCGTGCCGCCGCCGAAGGTGACGTCGTCGGTCGTGCGGCTCACACCCCGGCGCGCGCCCCTGCCCTGCTCGGTCCAGGCTCTCGAGGCGATCACCCGGGCGGCCTTCGGGCAGCGCCGAAAGATGCTGCGCCAGAGTCTGAAGGCGGCAGTTCCCGATCCGGCCCGGCTGCTGGACGCGGCCGGCGTTCCCGAGACCGCACGGGCCGAGGAGGTTCCGGTCTCGGCCTTCGTGGCGATGGCGCAGGCCTACAGGCCGACCTGATCACCGCCTTCTGAAACGCGAAAGGCCCCCGCGCGGATGTCTCCGCGCGGGGGCCTTTCGTTCACAGGCTCGCTTTCGAAGCCGGTCGCTTCAGCGACCCTGCTGGATCGCCGAGAGGATCCAGCGGCCGCCGCGCTCGCGCACGAAGGTCCACAGCTCCACCGCCTCGGGCTCGCCGGTCTCGACGACCCGCTGCGTCTTGCGGTCGAAGGTCACGTCCTTGATGGCGTAGCGCATCGCCACCGTGGCGTACTCGGCATTGCCCTCGCCCCAGCTCTCGGACAGGTCACCCTGGAGGAGCTTGACGTCGGAGATCCGGTTGACGACGCCGCGCGCCTCGTTGGCCCGCAGTTCCTCGATGAAGTAGCCGGCCATTTCCGGGGTGGCGAGGTTGCGGAGTGCGGCCACATCCTCACGCCCATAGGCGGCCTGCACGTCGTTGAGGTTAATCTCGAAGCTCTCGAAATCGCCCGGTCCGATCTGGACCGGACGCGCCTGAACCGGCTGGACCGGAGCGGGACCGCGCTGGGCGTTGCCGTAGCCGCCACCCAGAGGACCACCACCCAGAGAACCGCCCGCCATCGGGCCGGGGTTCATGCCGCCACCGTCGAGATTCTGGCGAGCGTGACCGGCGGCGGCGGGCTGGCCCTGGCGCCGGCGGAACCAGCGTACCGCGAAGGAGACGAGCAGGACCACGAGGCCGACCTGCAGGATCAAACCGAGGAACGAGGCGATGCCGCCGAGGCCCCCGAAAAAGCCGCCGCCCAGGAGTGCGCCGAGCAGGCCCGCGCCGAGCAGGCCGGCCATGAAGCCGCCGCCGAAGCGCCGGCCGGGCTGCGCGGCGGTGTTCATCCCGGGATTGCCCATGGCGGGACCGGGCTGGGTCTGCGAACGCTGGATCGGAGCCGGAGCGCCGGGAGCCGTGGTGGTCGCCGACGGGGGTGCGTAGGTGCGCGACCCGCGCGAGCCCATGCCACCGCTGCTGCCGCTTCCGGGACGCGCCTCGACGACCGGCGCAGCGAGCGCCAGCGTCGCGGCGAGCGCGAGGATGGACGCCGCGCGCTTACGGCGAGTGGTGGAGGTGAGCATGAAAACGCCTCTGATGAACATCACGGAAGTCTCGGCGCGAACGCCGCTCCTGATATGGTGACGTTCGCGCCGGAGTTTTAGTCCGTTGATCTTCGGGAATTCCAACGGAGATGTCCGCTCGCTCCGCCCTGAGCGTGCTCAGAGGGCGGCGGGGAAGACCATCCGGACCGTGGCGCCCTCCCCGGGCTTCGAGTCGATCGTCACCGTGCCGTTCTGGCGCTTGACCAGGCCATGCACGATCGCCAGCCCCGTGCCGCGGCCGGCCTCGCGGCTGGTGACGAAGGGGGCGAGCGCCCGGGCTGCCATCTCGGGCGACATGCCCTGCCCCTCGTCGGTCACCGTGATCCCGACCGCGCCGTCGCCCGGACGCTGGAGCGCCCGATCCCCGGGCGGAACCGAGAAGGTCGCCACGGTGATGCGGCCCGCGGCGGGCATCGCCTCGCAGGCATTGGCGACGATATGGCTGAGCGCCAGCTCGATCTGGTTCGGATTGCTCAGGCCGCAGGCGAGACCCGGAATGGTGCGGATCTCCAGGGTGATGCGCGTGGGCAGCGTCGGGCCGATGCGGGCGCCGAACACCTCGATCAGGCGGTTCAGGTCCACGGGGCGGACATCCGGGGCGATGCGGCGCGAGAACGCCAGCAGCTGGCGGGTGAGGATCGTGGCGCGCTCGGCGGCATCGGTCGAGCGAAGGATCGCCCGCTGGATGAAGGGCTCCTCCCGGTCCCCGAGGCGACGTTTCAGGCCATCGATGTAGCCGATGAGAATCTGCAGGAAGTTGTTGAACTCGTGGGCCACGCTGTTGGTGAGCAGTCCCAGCGCCTCGCGCTGACGTGAGAGCGCCAACGCGCCCTCGGCGTCGCGCCGGCGGGTCACGTCGATGATCTGAGCGAGACGATACGGAGTTCCGGGGATGGGCACGACGAAGACCTCAGCCCAGAAGGCCGCGCCCCCGGCGGGGCGGACCAGCACCTCGACGCCGTCCGGGCAGCGATCGGACAAAACAGGGTCGAGGGGGGTCGCCGCCGCCCGGTCCGCATCGAAGCCGAGGAGCGCCCGCAGGTCGCCATCGAGGGGCGCGTCCGATGCGCGTTGGGCAAGTGCGTGAAGGGCTCGGTTGGCGGCGACGATGCGGCCGCCGGCTTCCTCAGAGGCCAGGAGAGCGGTCGGCACAGCCGAAGCGGCCACGCAAGCCGCAATCCCGGCCTCGACCGCGCCGGCCGTCTCTTCGACCGCCGCATCCTCGTCCGTTCGGGGCGATGCCATGGCCTGTCCGCCGCTGCGAGGCACGCGGCCCCTGTGGCCGACAGGCATAGCCGTAACGGCAGGGGCGGCAAAGCCGCGGGTGGTCGGGCTACTGCCGCACCCACATCACCCGGCCGATCCAGGCGATATCGCTCACATTCACCACCCGGTCCTCATGATCGGGATTGAGGGAGGCCAGCTCGATGGTCCGCGCCGTCTTGCGCTTCAGCTCCTTGGCCAGGACCTCGCCGGCGGCGAGGCGCACCACGACGCGGTCGCCCTTGCGCACGCCGGCGGTGGGCGACACGATGAGCACGTCGCCGTCGCGGTAGAGCGGCGCCATCGAGTCGCCCTGCACCTCCAGGGCGAAGGCGCGGTCGTCGCCGAGGTCCGGAAACTCGATCTCCTCCCAGCCGGGACCGCCGGTCGGCATGCCCTCGTCGGTGAACAGACGCCCCGCCCCCGCCTGCGTCATGCCCACGAGGGGGATCATGGTGCGCGCCGGCCCCTCCCGAACCTCGATCAGCCTCAGGAATTCATCGAGGCTGGCGCCGGTGGCGGACAGGACCTTCGAGACCGATTCGGTGGAGGGCCAGCGCTTTCGCCCGTCGGGTCCGATGCGCTTCGACCGGTTGAAGCTCGTCGCGTCGAGGCCGGCCCGCCGCGCCAGACCAGATGCGGAAAATCCGTGACGTTCCGCCAAGCGGTCGATCGCGGTCCAGATCTGTTCGTGAGACAGCATCGAAAGCTCAACGCGTGCTACGGCTAAGACGTCCAGCCTAGTGATAGGAAAGTAGAACTAATTCGTTTAGATAGCAATCTCGTGAGCAATGCAAATGCGGCCGGATGTCCGCGCCCGATAACCCTGACAACCCATCCGGTTAACTTGGTCGGTGAGGTTGCGGTTTCGCCGCCCGGAACGTGGTTTGATCGCCTCCCGGAAACCCGTTAGGGAGCGGGCATGTCGATCGTCTACAAGCTCTCTCCACGGGATCTCTGGCGCCGGGCCGAAGCGGCGGGCCGCTTCGAGGGGGCTCCGATCGACCTGGCCGATGGCTACATCCATTTTTCCACTGCCGCTCAGGTGATCGAGACCGCCGCGCGCCATTTCGCCGGCGTCGACGACCTCCTGCTCGTGGCCGTCGACGCCGAAACCCTGGGCGACGCCCTGCGATACGAACCTTCGCGAGGGGGCGACTTGTTCCCGCATCTGTACGGGCCCCTCGATCTCGGCGCGGTCCGCTCCGTGGTCGACCTGCCGCTCGGCGCCGATGGCCGGCACGTCTTCCCGGGCGATCTGAGTTCCGAAGCCGTGAATCCGGGCGCACGGGCATGATCGGCGCGCTGTTTCCGCTGGCGAAACCCCTCCTGCACCGGCTCGACGCCGAGACCGCGCACAATCTCACATTGCGTGGCCTGTCCGCCCTGCCGGCTCTCGGCCCGAGGGCCGACGATCCGCGCCTCGGAATCGAGGTTCTGGGCCGACGTTTTCCGAATCCGGTCGGTCTCGCGGCGGGGTTCGACAAAGGAGCCGAGGTGCCGGATGCGCTGCTCGGTCTCGGCTTCGGGTTCGTCGAGGTCGGCGGCGTCGTCCCGAAGGCGCAGCCGGGCAATCCCCGCCCGCGCGTCTTCCGGCTGACGCGGGACGGCGCGGTCATCAACCGCTACGGCCTGAACAGCGAGGGTCTCGACGTGGTGCGCGTGCGCCTCGCCGCCCGCCAGGGACGGCCCGGCCGCATCGGCGTCAACATCGGCGCCAACAAGGACTCGACCAACCGCCTCGCCGATTACGTGACCTGCACCCGCGCCCTGGCGCCGCTGGTCGACTTCGTCACCGTCAACGTCTCGTCGCCGAACACGCCGGGCCTGCGCGATCTCCAGGGCGAGGCCTTCCTGGACGAGCTTCTGGCCCGGGTCGTCGAGGCCCGCGACGCCGCCCATCCGGCCACCGCCATCCTGCTCAAGATTGCCCCCGACATCACCCTGGCGAGCCTAGACGCCATGACCGCCACGGCGCAGCGGCGCGGCGTATCGGGCCTCGTGGTGTCGAACACCACGATCGCTCGCCCCGAGAGCCTGCGGGACACCGCCCTCGCCCGGGAGACAGGCGGTTTGTCGGGCCGGCCGCTCTTCGCCGCGTCGACCCGCCTTCTGGCCGAGACCTACCTGCGGGTCGGAGCGAGCCTGCCCCTGATCGGCGTCGGCGGCATCGACTCCGCCGAGACCGCCTGGACCAAGATCCGGGCGGGCGCCAGCTTGGTGCAACTCTATTCGAGCCTCGTCTATGCCGGGCCGGGGCTCATCCCCGAGATCAAGCGCGGCCTCGTTGCCCATCTCAAGGCCGACCACGCGACGAGCCTCGCCTCCGTCGTCGGCCGCGATGCCTCCAGCCTTGCGACCATGGCGGGCTGACGCCTGCGTCGGCCGGGCACCGATCGCGGGGCGCGACCCATTCAGGCCGCTCAGCGCGGCCGACGTCGCCCCGTGCCGGCCAGAACCGCCCCTCCGGCCGCGAGGCCGAGCAGGATCCACTTCAGCGGCAGGCGTCCCGCCGCCTCGCTCGGCAGCGGCTCGGTCACCATCCGCCCCGGCGCGATCTCGACGCCCGGCTTGCCGTAGGCCTGGGCATCGGCGATCTGCTCGCGGGAGACGGCCCACTCGGCCCCGATCTGGCGATCATGCGCCATCACCGCTACCCCGACGGCGATGGCGGTGGCCAGGGCGGCAAAGACCCGAACGGGCGTCCTCATGATGTCGGCTTTCGCAGCTGCGATCTCATCGGCGTGTCGGGTGTCCCGGAGACCACGGCCTCGTTGCGCGGATTTTGCTCAAAAACCGTGCCCGCCAGATTTGCCCGTTATTCCGGCCCGCTCTCCATGCCCGAGACCCATGCGTCCTGCATAGCCGGAACGGCGTTGCGGTTTCGAATGAGTTTAACCTCTCGGAGAGCCGCCCTGCACGAAACGCATGGCACCCCTAAGCGCAGGACTGGCCTGCGTTTTTGCATCGTTGAGCCCTTCCGGTGCACTGCGATATCGGGAGCAGCGTTCTCGTCTCTTCGATAGCACCCGTGTCTCAGCCAGGACCCTCGATGGATCATCCGGTCGCGTCCCCCAAGCGTTCCTCCGCCGCCGGCGGATGGGGCGCGTTGAAAAGCTGCGGCAAGCATCTCCTGGGGAGCCGGGCGCCGCTCTCGGGTGCGCGGGCGATGCTCAAGGCCAACCAGCCGGACGGCTTCGACTGCCCGGGCTGCGCCTGGGGCGATCCGGAGCACGGCTCCTCCTTCGAGTTCTGCGAGAACGGCGTGAAGGCGGTCTCGTGGGAGGCCACCGACAAGCGCACCCCGCCGAAGTTCTTCGCCAAGCACACCGTGACCGAGCTGCGCGGCTGGACCGACTATGCCCTGGAGGGCGAGGGCCGCCTGACGCATCCGATGCGCTACGACGCGGCTGCCGACCGCTACGTCGTCACCACCTGGGATGCCGCTTTCGCGGAGATCGGCGCCACTCTGCGCGGCCTCGCCTCGCCGGATCAGGCCGAGTTCTACACCTCCGGCCGCGCCTCGAACGAGGCCGCCTACCTGTATCAGCTCTTCGCTCGCCATTTCGGCACCAACAACTTCCCCGACTGCTCCAACATGTGCCACGAGGCGAGCGGCATCGCCCTGCAGGCGGCGATCGGCGTCGGCAAGGGCACCGTCCTGCTCGAGGATTTCGAGAAGGCCGATGCGATCTTCGTCGTCGGGCAGAATCCCGGCACCAACCATCCCCGCATGCTCGGCGACCTGCGGCGTGCCGCCCAGCGCGGCGCCAAAGTGGTGGTGTTCAACCCTGTGCGCGAGCGCGGCCTGGAGCGCTTCGCCGATCCGCAGAACACCGTGGAGATGCTGCGCGGCGCGAGCGCGCCCGTGGCGAGCCACTATTACCAACCGCGCCTCGGCGGCGACATGGCGGCCTTCCGGGGCATCGCGAAAGCCGTGTTCGCGGCCGATGACGCGGCGCTCGCCGCGGGCAAGCCGTCGCTGCTCGATCGCAGCTTCCTGCGCAACCACACCGCCGATTACGAGGCCTACCGGGCCGTCGTCGACGCCACCACCTGGGACGCGATCGAGGATCAGTCCGGTCTGTCCCGTGCCGATATCGAGGTGGCGGCCGGGGTCTACCTCGCCGCCGACAAGGTGATCTGCACCTGGGCGATGGGCGTGACCCAGCACCGGCACTCGGTGGCCACCGTCCGCGAACTCGCGAACGTCATGCTGCTGCGCGGCCATGTCGGGCGCCCCGGCACCGGCCTGTGCCCCGTGCGCGGCCATTCCAACGTGCAGGGCGACCGCACGGTGGGCATCAACGAGAAGCCACCCGCGAGCCTCCTCGACGCCCTTGAGCAGGAGTTCGGCTTCGCGGCGCCGCGCAAGCACGGCCACAACGTGCTCGCCGCCATCGGGGCGATGCTCGATGGCTCGTCGAAGGCCTTCATCGGTCTCGGTGGCAATTTCGCCCGGGCGACGCCGGACACCACCCTGGTGGCCAAGGCCCTGGCCTCGTGCGACCTCACCGTCCACATCGCCACGAAGCTCAATCACTCCCACCTCGTGCCGGGCCGCGTCGCCTACCTGCTCCCCTGCCTCGGCCGCACCGAGATCGACCGCAACTCGAAGGGCAAGACCCAGATCGTCACGGTCGAGGATTCGATGAGCATGGTCCACGGCTCGGGTGGCATCAACAAGCCGGCCTCGCCCGAACTGCGCTCGGAGATCGGCATCATCGCCGGGATGGCGGCGGCGACGGTCGGATCGGAGCGGGTCGACTGGGCGGCTCTGGCCGACGATTACGACGGCATCCGCACCCTGGTCGAGCGCACGATCCCGGGCTTCACCGGCTACAACCTGCGCGTCCGGCGCCCGCGCGGCTTCATGCTGCGCAATCTGGCGGCCGAGCGGAACTTCGAGACGCCGACCGGCCGGGCCAACTTCGCCGCCCATCCGTTGCCGGAGAGCACGGAGCACCAGCAGGCGAAGCGCGATCCGGGCACCTTCGTGCTTCAGACCTTCCGCAGCCACGACCAGTACAACACCACGATCTACGGCCTCGACGACCGCTATCGTGGCGTCTACGGCGAGCGCCGGGTGGTCTTCGCCCATCCGGACGACCTCGCCGAAATCCGCGCTCTGACCGGCGACCGGGTCGACATCGTCGGCACCCATGCGGACGGCGTCACCCGTGTGGCCGAGAACTTCCGCCTCGTGCCCTTCGACATGCCGCGCGGCTCGCTCGCCGGGTACTATCCGGAACTCAACGTGCTCGTTCCACTCTCGACCTTCGGCGCGGAGAGCGACACGCCGACCTCGAAGTCGGTCCTGGTTCGCCTGCGCGCCCCGCTGGCCGCATGAGTGAACCGCCCGCGGACGCAGAGACCTTCCTGGCGGCTACCGACTCGGTGACCGCGCTTCAGCCCGGGCTCACGACCCTGGAGGCGGGCATCCTCGCCGGCCTCCACCTCCGGCTCGCCGACGACAGCCGCAGCTTCGCCCGGGTGTTCGGCATCGAGCACGCCCTGGTGCTACGGGCGGTCGAGACCCTGGCGAGCGATGCGGGCCTGCTGACACTGACCGAGCGAAACGCCCGGACCCAGCGCACGCGCTACGCGCTCAACGCGGCCGGCGACGCTGTGCTGGCCCACCTGCACGGGTGAGCAGAACCGCTCCGAGCTGGGAAGTTCCGGCCAACGCCGCGATGTCGATCCTTTCCCGGTATGGAAGGAAATGACATTCGCTGATGTGCGTGCCGAAAGATCAATTTTACCACCGAGTCATCCCGGGGCCGCGCAGCGGAGCCCGGGACCCAGAAACGCAGGTGGCGCAAGACGTTGCACCGTCAGCGGCTCTGGATTCCGGGCTCGCCTGCGGCGCCCCGGAATGACCCTGAGGTTCAATTTGCGATCACCTGCCCACGTGGGAAGGGTCACGAGACAGGTGACTCCGCCAGCCTCCACGACTGAAAGGTCACTCAGCGAAGCCCCAACTCTTGCTCCCTCCCTGCGGGGGAGACGAAATCGGCGGATCAGCGCTTGATCGCCACCGGCCCGTTCATCCCCGGCCAGTCCGAGTAACCGTTGGCGCCGCCGCCGTACCAGTATGGCTTCGGGGCCTCGGCCAGGGGGGCGCCGGTTTCGAGGCGCTGCACCAGATCCGGATTGGCGATGTAGGGGCGCCCGAAGCTGAAGAGGTCGGCCCGGCCCTCCGCCAGGTCCTTCTCGGCCAGCTCCAGGGTGTATTGGTTGTTACCGATATAGGCGCCCTTGAAGCGCTCGCGGATCTGCCCGAAATCGACCGAATCCGGCACGTCGCGGGTCTGCTGCGTCACCCCCTCGATCGTGTGCACGTAGAGCAGGTCGAACGCGTTCAGGGCCTCGACATAGGCGCCGAAGGTCGCCTTCGGGTCGCTGTCGAGCGGCGTCTTGCCGGGCTCCGTGGTGGCGGGCGAGAGCCGGATGCCGACGCGATGGCCGCCGCCCCAGACCTCGGTCACCGCCTTCACCACGGCGAGCGGGAAGCGCAGGCGGTTCTCGATCGAGCCGCCATACTGGTCGGTGCGGCGGTTGGTGGAATCGCGCACGAATTGTTCGAGCAGGTAATTGTTGGCCGAGTGGATCTCGACTCCGTCGAAGCCCGCGCGCTTGGCGTTCTCGGCAGCCCGGCGGTAATCCTCGACGATGCCGGGGATCTCGTCGGTCTCCAGGGCACGCGGCGTGACGTGCGGCTGCATGCCGGATTCCGTGAAGGCCGTCCCCTCGGGCTTCAGCGCCGAGGGCGCCACGGGCAGTTGCCCATCCCGCTGGACGTCCGGGTGCGAGATCCGGCCGGTGTGCCAGAGCTGGAGGAAGATCAGACCGCCATTGGCATGGACCCCGGCGGTGACGGGCTTCCAGGCTTCGACCTGCGCGTCGCTCCAGATTCCCGGCGTGTAGGCGTAGCCCACCGCCTGGGGCGAGATGTTGGTGGCCTCGCTGATGATGAGGCCAGCATTCGCGCGCTGCGCATAGTAATCCACCGCGAAATCCGGCGGCACCCCGGCGGTCGAGGACCGGCTGCGGGTCAGCGGCGCCATCACGACGCGGTTCTTGAGCGTCAGATCGCCCAGGGTGAAGGGTTGGAGGATCGGGCTCATGCGGTCGGCTCTGTCCTGGATGGAGCGGGCGCGCGGTGGCGCCCGGTTTCAGCCGGGACAAGCACCGACGCCCGAGGGTGTTCCACTCCCGGTTGCCGCTACGAGAACGGAGGCGGTCCGCGCTCCACGGTCCCGCCATGCGTGCGCACCAGAGCGAGCGCGGTCTGGCCGAGCACGTGCGGCCGGACGGTCAGGCGGCTGAGACCGACGCGAACCTGATCCGCCGACCGACGCCCGAGGAAGCTGTTGCTGCCCCGATCGAACAGGGGGCGCGGTTGGATGGGGTGCGCAGGGTAAGCCGAAGACCGGTCTCGTTCCGGCCCGATACGATCCGCGCGGCAGCGATGTCCGTCCACGGTATGGTGAGACCGCCCCGGCGATCCGTGATGCCATCGGCGTCGAGGATCAGGGTCGGTCCGGCCCGGGTGAAATCCTCCAGACCGAAGAGAGCGATCGGCATGAAAGTCAGCAGCAGGAACGCCAGGGCACCGAGAGTCAGCACCACGTCCCCTGGATTGGCGACCCCCGACGCGTACCACAGCAGCATCAAGAACAGCACTAGCGTGGGCATCATGAAGCACCACCCGATGATGGTGATCGCGGCCTGCGCGAAGGTACGGGCCCGGGCCGTCAGGGGGATTTGCACCGCGATCGGCGGGATGTTGTAGGTCCGCGAGAACGTGATCTCACCCGGGATTTGGATGATCATCGAAGTCGCCCCGTCGTTGGTCGCGCCCCAGACGGGCGATCCCCAGCTGGAAGGTCGCGGATCATTGAGGCCGGACCGGGTCTCAATAACCCTTGGCGGCAATCGCCTCGCGCCAGTTCACCGCGCGGCGGGCCATGCTGATATGCTGGCGCTCGTACATGCGGCCCTCGATCTTGATGGCGCCGCGCTTGGCGTTCTCCGCCTTCTCGAAGGCCTCGATCACCAGCCGGGCGCGGCGGACCTCCTCGTCCGAGGGGGCGAAGCAGGTATTGGCCGGCTCGAGCTGGTTGGGGTGGATCAAGGTCTTGCCGTCGAAGCCGAGGTCGCGGGCCTGCTGGCACTCGGCCCGGCAGCCATCCACGTCCTCGATGTCGTTCCACACGCCGTCGAGGATGGTCAGCCCCTCGGAGCGGGCGGCCGCCAGGGTGAACATCATCCAGGGCAGCATCGGCACCCGGCCGGGCACGAGCTGCGCCCAGGTGTCCTTCGCCAGATCGTTCGTGCCGAGCACGAAGCAGGTCAGCCGAGTGCGCCGGTCGCGCTGCGCCTTGGCGATCTCCTGGATATTCAGAATCGCCGCCGGGGTCTCGATCATCGCCCAGACGGCGATGCTCTCATGGGCGTCGAGGGCTTCGAGATGATTGGCGATGCTCTCCAGCACCGCCGGCGAGGACACCTTCGGCATTAGGATCGCGTCGGGCCGCGCCTCGATGGCGGCCTTGAGGTCGGCTTCGCCCCAGGGCGTCTGCGGCGCGTTCACCCGGATGATGATCTCGCGCGTGCCGTAGCCGCCGCCCTTCACCGCCGCGCAGACCTGCTCGCGCGCCAGATCCTTGGCGTCCGGCGCCACCGCATCCTCCAGGTCGAGGATCAGCGAATCGGCGGACAGGGTCTTGGCCTTATCGAGCGCCCTCTGGTTCGAACCGGGCATATAGAGCACGCTGCGGCGCAGGCGGAGGTCGGACATCGGGGCTTCCTGTGGTTTTCCCGGAAGCTTAGTGCAGCACGCCGGCCAGGACACCCCGGGACGGCCGGATTAGCGTGGCATTCCACCGAATTTGTTGCAGCGCACCGCGCGATCACCGAGGGATGTCCGGCTCCGGGCGAGACGAGACAAGTCGAGACCGAGACATGGATAGACCGGATACGATCCCGCATCGGTGACGGATGGACGAGCCCTATCAACAGATCCCCGAGGGTCTCCGCCTCGCCGTACGGCTGACCCCGCGGGCGAGCCGCAACGGGTTGGACGGTCTGGTGGCGGATGCGGAGGGGCGGATCGCCCTGCAGCTCCGGGTGGCCGCGCCGCCCGTGGAGGGCGCGGCCAACGCGGCGCTGATCGCGTATCTGGCCAAGACCCTGAAGCTCCGTCGATCCGACATCCGGATCGCCTCCGGCGAAACCGCCCGCCTCAAGATCGTCGTCCTCTCCGGCGACGGACCGTCCCTCGCCGCCCGGCTGGCCGACTGGACGCATGGAGCCGCCCTGCGTCGCTAGAAGCGGGCGCCCGTCAGTGACGAAGCGGGGCCGTGAGGCTGAAGATCACCGTATAGTCCGGGTTCTCGACCACCGGATCCTCGGGCGAAAGCTGGTACGAACCGGGATCGGCCGGCTCGATGGCCTCCAGGATCGGCACCATCGTGAACGACGCGGCGCCGTCGAAGGGCTGGATCGTGATTCCGGCCTCGGCATCCACCGTCTCGACCCGGCCGAAGACCTGCTGGCGGCGGATCAGGGTTCCATCGTGGTCGAGATAGGTGACGCCGACGAACAGCGTGGCGCCGACCAGTTCGGCAGCGAACCCGTCGTCCCACTCGATGCCGGATTCGTCGTCGTCGCGGTCGCTCATCGGACAGGGATGGCGAAAAACCGCGCTCCGGGCAAGCGGCCCTCCGAACGCTTTGTCCTCAGAACAGGCGGCTGCCGTCCGGCACCGGCTGATCGGGGCGGAACAGCACCACGGCACCGTCGGCATCGGCGAAACCGAGGGTCAGCACCTCCGACAGGAACCTGCCGATCTGGCGGGGCGGAAAGTTCACCACGGCGGCGACCTGCCGGCCGGGCAGATCCTCGGCCCGGTAATGCTCGGTGATCTGGGCGCTCGAGCGCTTCCGGCCGATCACCGGCCCGAAATCGATGACGAGCTTGAGGGCGGGCTTGCGCGCCTCCAGGAATGGCTCGGCCGAGACGACCGTCCCGACGCGGATGTCGACCGCCAGGAAGGCATCGAAACCGATGGCGGGGCTGGCCGGCGCGTCGGGGGCGTGGCTGACGTGCATCGGCGGTCAGGCGGTGCGGAGCTGGCGGCGCTTGCCGGCAGAGGACACCTGCATCAGCGCGACCATGACCAGGATAGTGCCGAGATAGACCAGCACCTGCATGGCGCTCGGCCGGTCGGTGTAGCCGACCAGGGCGTGGAGCACGCGGCCGACCATGCTGTCCTCGCGCAGGACAGAGGAGGTGTTCCACAGTGGCCGGTCGAGCACGGTGATCAGACCCGCATTGGTGAGGAACTGCGCGGCCTGTGCGGCGAGCCCGGCGGCGAGCAGGACGATGAGGCCGCTCGTCACCGAGAAGACGTAGCGGGTCGGGATCGCCGCGAGGCCGAAGTAGCTCACCGCGGAGGTGGCGGCGCCGACCGCGACGCCGGCCAAGGCGCCGAACTGGATGTCGGGCCCGGAGGTGCCGGAGGCGACGAGTCCGTAGAGGAACAGCACGAGTTCGGCGCCCTCGCGCAGGATGGCGGCGCCGACCACCAGGGCGAGGCCGGCGGCGGTGCTCTGACCGGTGCGGACCGCCTCGCCGGCCGCGCGCAGCTCGCCGGCCAGTTCGCGCCCGTGCTTGGCCATCCAGGTGTTGTGCCAGATCAGCATCAGCACGGCGACGATGAGCACGGCGGCGTTCAGGATTTCCTGGCCGGCGCCCTCGAAGGCATCGGAGATCCTTTCGGCGAACAGGGCCACCAGGGCCGCGCCCGCGAGGCCGCCGACCACGCCGAGGCCGATCCAGCGGCCGCGCCCGGCGATGCCGCGCGTCGCCGCGAGCACGATGCCGATGATGAGGCCCGCCTCGATGACTTCGCGGAAGGCGATGACGAAGGCTCCGATCATGCGGAGGATTCCTTATGTGTTGGCACGCGCGACCGAACCGGTCGCCCTACCAGATCCAGAACAGCAGCGCCCAGCCGTAGACCGAGAGCGAGCAGGCCGCCGCGATGCCGAGGGTCGCGCCGAGGCGGCGCAGCCCCCCGGCCGAGAGGCCCGCCACCGACCAGGCGAGCCAGACGCTCCACAGGCTGGTGCCCAGGAGGAGCGTGGCCCTCATTTCCGAGACGTAGGGAATGTGGATGCCGTCGCCGCGCAGGAACGTCACCGTCAGGGCCGAGAGGCCGAGGAAGACGCCGCAGCCCGCCACCGGGATCAGGGTCTGGGTGAGATGGTGGAAGCGACGCAGGGACCAGCCGCCGAGCGACAGGGTCGCGAGCCCGACCAGGGCCGAGAGCGAGACGCCCAGCACGACCGCGGCGGCGGCGATGTAGCCCAGCAGCAGCCCGCCATCGAGCAGGCTGAGCACGTCGTTGTGCTCGGGGTAGTTGGTCAGGATGAACCAGGGCAGCGTGGTCTCGAGGGGCCAGGTGACGCCGTGCTCGATCAACCAGGTGGCGAGCGCCTGCTTGGCGTCGATGTACCAGGGGCTCGACGACCACTGGAAGGCGCCGACCGCGAGGCCCATCATGCCGAACAGGATCAGCACGGTCTGGTCCAGGCTCGGCTCGGAGCCGGCCACGTGGACGATCTCGTGGGTGGGCGAGCGCCGCGCGAGGCGCACGGCGCCGCGATAGCCGGAGCAGCGCCCGCACATATGGCAGGCGCCGGCGCCGTTCATGGTCTTCACCGGCACCAGGGGCGCGCAGTTGAAGCTCTCGCTTTTCTGGTTCGGGGATGATTTCGGTTTCGGCGAGGTGGCCCAGGCGGCGTGGTCGACCTGGAAGCTCACCGGCGCCAGCTTGGCCAGCACCGCGAAGACCCCGTTGACGGGACAGAGATAGCGGCACCAGACCCGCTTGTTGCGGCCGTAGAGCAGCCCGACGACGATCGCCGCCACGGTGGAGCCGCCGAGCACCGCCAGCACCGGCTTCGGATAGCCGTAGACGCTGACCATCTGGCCGTAGACCGTGGTGCCGGCGAAGGCCACGAAGGGCCAGCCGCCCCAGGTGATCCAGCGCGGCACGGCGCGCCCCAGGCTCCAGCGACTGGCGAATTCCGTCAGAGCGCCCTCGGGGCAGAGAATGCCGCACCAGGCCCGTCCGACCACCACCATGCTGACCAGCACGAAGGGCCACCAGATGCCCCAGAAGGCGAATTGGGCGAAGACCGTGAGATTGTTCCAGAGATGGGCGCTGCGATCGGGCAGCGGCAGGAAGGCCGGCACGGCGACCAGCACGAGGTAGACCGCCACCACGCCCCACTGGATGGTGCGGATGGTGCCGCCATGGCGCTGCAGCCACTGCCCGAGATCGGCGAGCTTCGCGTCGATCCAGGCATCTCGGGCGTCGCGCGGCGTGAGGGAAGTCGAGGCCGCCATTCCGGTTCGATTCACCAGGGGTTCTGTGCCGGGGTCGGAGTTCACCGGGGTCGGAGTTCGCCGGGATTAGAGTTCAACATCGAAGCGGCCCCCGGAGGCTCACTTCGTCACGCGCTTCAGGGGGGTGCAGCGATTCACTTCGCCACCAGGGTCGCTTTCGCGTTCGGATGGAAGTCGTCGAACACGTCGTAGGTGCCGGGATCGACGGTGCGGAACACGATGGACGAGGTCGCCCCCGCCGCCAGCGCCTTCTCGCGCTTCAGTTCCAGGCTCTCGAACTCCACCGGACTGGTACCCGTGTTGGTGATCTCGAGCTTGAAACGGGTGTTGGCCGGAACCTCGATGACGTTCGGGGTGATGGCCCCATCCTTCATCTCGACCTTGATGACCGGCAGATCCTCGGCCCGCGCCGGGGCGGTGGCAAGGAGGCCGGCCGCGAGGGCTGCGAAAAGGGTTCGGTGCAGAACGGCCATGGGGCTCAATAGGCTCCCTTCTTGCCGATTCCCGCGAAGGTGAAATCCTGAATCAGGTCGAACGGCTTGAACCATTCGGCGACGCCGGTCTCCTTGTCGACGTGGCGACCGAAATGGCTTTTGGCGCCGGGCGGGGCCACGGTCAGCTTCAGGCGGTAGCGCCCGGGGCCGGACAGCTTGACGTTGTCGCCGTAATGCGGGCCGTCATTGGCGACCATCGGCATCAGCGAACCGGCGACCTTCGGCCCGGTGGCGGCCTCGCCCTCGAGCTTGGTGATCTCGAAATTCACCACCAGGGCGGGCACCCAGTCACCCTCGGCGAAGCCGTTGCGGTTGTCCTTGGCGGCATGGATGTCCGCCTCCAGGTGGATGTCGGACTGCGCGGCGGCGCGCATCATGTCCGGCGGGTCCATCTCGATCGGCTGCAGGTAGACGGCGCCGACCTCGATCCCGTTCTGGGTCACGTGGGGACCGATCGGCGTCTCCTTCGCCTCGACGCGCCCGCTGAACGCGGCGCCTCCGACGATCAGGGTGGCGGCCAAGGTGGCGGAGAGAAGGGAGGAAAGAATCTTGCGCATCGTGGCTAGCGCGTAGACCAGCGAACATAACAAGCAAAGAGGCTTTTTCGTCACGTTCCTTAATCAGAACCATTCCAAACTGAGGCAGAGCATGAACAGGCAAGTAGATCGATGATGATCCGACAGTTCATACCCGCTTCGCATGTGGACAAATCCTGTTCGTACGACGGGAATTCAACCCGCATCGCGAAATGGTGTCAGGCCGGCGTGAAATCCGACACGCGTTTATCCAGAGGCGTCGCGTCGCGCCCGGCGAAGGTCCGGCGCACCAGTCCGGGATAGGCCAGCGCCTGGCTGATCCCGCGCCCGGCCAGGAGAATCAGGAACGAGAGCCACAGCCCGCCATTGCCGAGGCCGGCCGCGTGGGCGGTCAACAGGGCGACGCCGTAGAGCGCGCTCGCGGCGAGCATCAGGTTGCGCATGGCCCGCGTCCAGGTGGCGCCGATATAGATGCCGTCGAAGGCGAAGGGCACGGCCGCCATCAGGGGCGCCAGGGCCGCCGGCAGCAAGTAGAGCCGGGCCATGGCCCGCACCTCCGGGCTGGTGGTCACCGCGTCGATGAAGAGGTTGCCGGCCAGAAGAAAGCCGACCGCGATGGCGCCACCGAAGGCTAGGCACCAGAGCAGGCTCAAGGCGGCGGCGCGGCGAAACCGAGCCTCGTCCCGGGCGCCCACGGCCTGCCCGCACAGGGTCTCGGCGGCGGTGGCGAACCCGTCGAGAAAGAAGCCGCCGATCATGAAGAGATTCCACAGGACGGCGTTGGCGGCGAGCACCACGTCGCCCGAGCGTGCGCCGAGCGCGGAGAACAGGGTGATGCAGCCGACCAGCAGCAGGGTCCGGATCATCACGTCGGCATTGACGCTGAGCATCCGGGCCAGCGCCAGGGGATCGCGCACCACCCGGAACGGCACCGCGAAGGGGCGCGAGCCGAGCCGGGCCAGCAGGATCAGGCCGAGACCCGCGCCGGCCGCCTCGGCGATCAGGGTGGCGAGCCCGGCCCCGGCCACGCTCATGTCCGCCCCAAGGACGAACGCCAGGGTGAGCGCGATGTTGGTGAGATTGATGGCGACCTGCAGCATCAGGCCGAGATCGGTCCGCCCGCGCCCCAGCACCGAGCCGAGAATGGCATAGTTCGCGAGGGTGAAGGGCGCGGCGAAGATGCGGATGTGGAAGTAGGCCGACAGGCCGGCGATCACCGCCGGGCTGGCGCCGCTGAGGGAGAAGGCGGCCCGGCCGATCGGACCCTGCAGCGCCACGATCGCCAGGCCGACGAGCACGGCCGCCGCCAGGGCGCGGGCCAGCGTGCGGTCCACCTCGGCCGAATCGCGGGCGCCCACCGCCTGCGCGGTCAGCCCGGCGGTGGCCATGCGCAGCGAGCCGAACGACCAGAAGATCGCGTCGAAGATCACGGCGCCCAGCGCCATCGCCCCGAGGAGCGCCGCGTCGCCCAGCCGGCCGATCACGGTGGCGCCGACGAAGCCGAGCAGCGGCGTCGTGACGTTGGCGAGCGTCATCGGAAGCGCGAGCGCGAGGACGCGCCGGCTCGTCGCCGGCTGGGTCGAGGGCGTCATGCGGACGGCATCATCGGACGGCTTTCGGGGTCGGCTTTCGGGATCGGGGCGCGGATCAGGCGGTCAGTGGCAACCGCAGCCGCTGCCGCAGCTTCCGCTCCCCTCGCTCGAGGGCGCGGCCGGCTTCGGCGCCCGGCGCACGGGTTCGCGGCTGAGGCCCCGGTCCTGCAATTCGGACAGGTAGGTCGCCCAGCGGTTCCGGTACTCGCGCCCGAGATCGTAGAGGTAGCCCCAGCCGAACAGGCCGGTATCGTGCATGTCGTCGAAGGTCAGCTTCACCGCGTAGTTGCCGATGGGCTCGACCTTGAGGATCGCCACGTCCTGCTTGCCGCCGATGACCTTGCGCTCGGAGGGCGAGTGCCCCTGGACCTCGGCCGACGGGCTCGACACCCGCAGGTACTCCGCCGGCAGGGCGAAGCGACCGCCATCCTCGAAGGCGACGTTCAGGGTGCGCTTGTCGCCCGAGAGGCGGATCTCGGTCGGCCAGCGCTCGGGAGCGGCCGGGGCCGCATGCGGGTCGACAGCCTGTTGATTCATGGTCGCATCCTTCCGCCGGGTCGCCCGACTGCCTTGCACGGGTGCTGCGCCCCGCGCAAACTTGCCCCTGGCCGTACGAACCCTCATATGTCTCGTCATGTTAGGATCGTCACGCGACCGCGCCAACGTTTCCGCACCCCAACAGAGCACAGAATCCCGCATGTGGGGTCCCCGCGCCACCGACGATGCCGCTCCGATCGCGCCAGCGCCGCTGATCGACCCGTTTCAACGGGCGATTACCTATCTGCGGATTTCGGTGACCGACCGCTGCGATCTGCGTTGCGTCTACTGCATGTCCGACGACATGCAGTTTCTGCCGAAGCGCGACCTGCTGTCTCTGGAAGAACTGGACCGGCTTTGCGCCGTTTTTATCCAGCGCGGCGTCAGAAAGTTGCGCATCACCGGCGGCGAACCGCTGGTGCGCCGCGACATCATGCATCTCTTCCGGCGCCTGTCCCGCCATCTCGATACGGGCGCCCTCGAAGAGCTGACGATGACGACGAACGGCACCCAACTCGGCCGCTTCGCACCGGAGCTGGCCAATCTCGGCGTGCGCCGCGTCAACGTCTCCCTCGATACCCTCGACCCCGAGAAATTCCGCGCGGTGACCCGCCGGGGCGACCTCAAGGTGGTGCTCGACGGCATCGAGACGGCCCGCAAGGCCGGCATCAAGGTCAAGATCAACGCCGTGGCGCTGAAGGGCGTCAACGAGGACGAGATCGCCGACATGATCGCCTGGGCCCATGGCGACGGCATGGACATGACCCTCATCGAGGTCATGCCGCTCGGCGAGATCGAGGGCGACCGCACCGACCAGTTCCTGCCTCTTTCAGTGGCGCGCGCCCGGCTCGAACAGCGCTACACCATGACGCCCCTGCCCGACCGCACCGGCGGCCCGGCCCGCTATGTCCGCATCGCCGAGACCGGCGGTCGCCTCGGCTTCATCACGCCGCTGACCCATAATTTCTGCGAGAGCTGCAATCGCGTTCGCCTCACCTGCACCGGCAAGCTCTACATGTGCCTCGGTCAGGAGGACGCGGCGGATCTGCGCGCGGCCCTGCGCGCTTCCCCCGACGACGCCCTGGTGACCCAGGCGGTGATCGACGCCATCGCGCGCAAGCCCAAGGGCCACGACTTCGTCATCGAGCGCGCGCGCCCGGCCGCCGTGCCGCGCCACATGAGCGTCACCGGCGGCTAAGCGTTCGCGAACGTTTGACGCTCGCCAGCATCGCTCCTAGACCCCGATCGTATTCAGGATACGAACGGGGATGATGATGGCGAAG
This sequence comes from Methylobacterium sp. Leaf113, assembly GCF_001423325.1. Taxonomy (NCBI): domain Bacteria; kingdom Pseudomonadati; phylum Pseudomonadota; class Alphaproteobacteria; order Hyphomicrobiales; family Methylobacteriaceae; genus Methylobacterium; species Methylobacterium sp. Leaf113. Next base: position 67,031 of record NZ_LMNJ01000052.1, on the reverse strand, counting down.
GTCGCGTTTCTGGGGCTCGGCGTGATGGGCGGCCCGATGGCCCGCCACCTCGCCGCCAAGGGCCACGAGGTCACGGTCTACAACCGCACCACCGCCAAGGCCGAGGCCTGGGTCGCCGCGCAGGGCGGCGCCTTCGCCGCGACCCCGCGCAAGGCCGCCCAAGGCAAGGCCATCGTGTTCGCCTGCGTCGGCAACGACGCCGATCTGCGCAGCGTCACCCTCGGCGACGATGGCGCCTTCGCCGGCATGGAACCGGGCGCGATCTTCGTCGACCACACCACCGCCTCGGCCGAGGTCGCCCGCGAACTCGCCGATGCCGCCAAGACCGCCGGCCTCGGCTTCATCGATGCGCCCGTCTCGGGCGGACAGGCCGGGGCCGAGAACGCGGCGCTCACCGTGATGTGCGGCGGCGAGCCTGAGACCTACGCGAAGGTCGAATCCGCGATCCTGTGCTTTGCCCGCGCCAGCCGCCTGATGGGTCCGTCGGGCTCCGGCCAGCTCACCAAGATGGTCAACCAGATCGCCATCGCGGGCCTCGTCCAGGGCCTGTCCGAGGCGGTGCACTTCGCCAAGCGGGCGGACCTCGATGTCGAGGCCGTGCTGGAGGTCATATCGAAAGGCGCCGCCGGCTCCTGGCAGATGGAGAACCGCGGCAAGACCATGAACGCGGGCACGTTCGATTTCGGCTTCGCCGTCGACTGGATGCGCAAGGACCTCGGCATCCTGCTCGCCGAAGCCCGCCGCAACGGCGCGCAATTGCCCGTCACCGCCCTCGTCGACCAGTTCTACGCCGACGTGCAGGCCATGGGGGGCAATCGCTGGGACACTTCGTCCCTCATCGCACGCCTGGAGACGTGAGCAGCGCCCGCGCCCGCCCGAGGGCCTCCTCGGGTGGGGTCCAGAGCCAGTCGGCCCCCATCTGGTGGCGGAACCAGGTGAACTGCCGCTTGGCATAGCGCCGGGTGTCGCCCTGCCCGCGCCGGATCGCCTCCTCACGAATCAGCACGCCGTCGAGATGGGCGATCAGGCCCGGCACGCCGTGGGCGCGCATGATCGGCAGCATCGGGTCGAGGCGGCGGTCGCGCAGGGCCGCGACCTCGTCGAGCGCCCCCCCGGCGATCATCGCCTCGAACCGCCTATCGATGGCTCGCCGCAGGGTCTCGCGCTCGGGCGCCAGGAACAGCTTGAGCAGGGGCAGGCCGGCGAGCGGTCCGGGTTGGCGTGCCCCGTGAAAATCGGCGATGGGCCGGCCGGTGGCCGCGAAGACCTCCAGGGCGCGCATCACCCGCGCCCGGTCGCTGGGGCGAAGCCCGAGCGCGCCGGCCGGATCGCAGAGCGCGAGTTCGGCATGCAGGTCTTCGGTCGCCCGTCCCTCGGCCCGGGCCCGCACGGCCGACCGGACCGCATCCGGCACCGGAGGCAGCTCGGACAGCCCCTCCTCCAGCGCCCGGAAGTACAGGCCGGTGCCGCCGACGAAGACCGGCAGGCGGCCCTCGCCGCGCAGCGATTTGATCAGCGGCTCGGCCTCGCGGGCGAAGTGTCCGGCCGAGTAATTCACCGCTCCGTCGACGTGGCCGTAGAGCCGGTGCGGGGCCAGCGCTTCCTCCTCCGCGCTCGGGCGGGCGGACAGGCGGCGCAGATCGGCATAGACCTGCATCGAGTCGGTGTTGATCACCACCCCGTCGAGATCGCGCGCGAGCGCCAGCGCCAGGCCCGACTTGCCCGAGGCGGTCGGCCCTGCGATGAGGATCGCCGCCGGCAGAACCTGCGCGTGTGGGCGTTGTAGGACCGGCGACACTGGCGTGGAAAGCTCCCGGATGACCCTCGTCGCGATCCTGATAGCAAACGAGAGCCGCCCCGCCATCACCGATGCGGTGCTGGCCGAGACCCGCGCGGTGATGCGCACCGAACATCAGCCCCGCATCCTGCACGGCGAGGTCGCCGCCGAGGTGCTGCTGCCGGGCGCGCCCGCCGATGCGCCGGCCCTGGCCCGGCGCCTGCGCGCGGCCCTGGCCTCCGAGCCGATCGACGTGGCGGTGATCGAGGCCGGCCCGCACCGGCGCAAGCGCCTGTTCCTGGCCGACATGGATTCGACCATGATCGAGCAGGAATGCATCGACGAACTCGCCGAGACCATCGGCCTCAAGGATCGCGTCGCGGCGATCACCGAGCGGGCGATGCAGGGTGAGATCGCGTTCGGCCCGGCCCTGCGCGAGCGGGTCGCGCTCCTGCGCGACGTGCCCGTGGGCCGGATCGATGCGCTGATCGCCGAGCGCATCACCCTCACGCCCGGCGGCCGCACGCTGGTGCAGACCATGAAGGCGCACGGCACCCACACCTGCCTGATCTCGGGCGGCTTCACCCTGTTCACCGGACCGGTCTCTGCGCAGATCGGGTTCGACGAGGCCCACGCCACCACCCTCGGCGTACGGGACGGGCACCTCACCGGCGAGGTGATCGAGCCGATCGTCGACAAGGAGACGAAGCGTGCGACGCTGATCAACCTTCGCACGCGCTTCGGTCTCGATCGGTCCGAGACCCTTGCGGTGGGCGACGGCGCCAACGACCTCGACATGCTGCAAGAGGCGGGCCTCGGCGTCGCCTTCCGGGCCAAGCCGAAGGTGGCCGGCGCCGCCCAGGTCCGCATCGACCACGGCGACCTGACGGCGCTGCTGTATCTGCAGGGCTATGCGTCGGCCGAGTTCGTGGGCTGAGCGCAGCGGGCACCGCTCCGTCATTCCGGGGTCGCCTTCGGCGCCCCGGAATGACGGTGTAATGCCATCGACAATCGCCCTTCCCCTAACAGGGAGGGGAAGCGCTCCCCTGGACAAGACAAAACCGCCGCCCTCTCGGGCGGCGGCTTGGTATCCACAGAGTCGTTTCGACGATCAGTCGATCCCAAGCGCCACGAAGCGGACGTCACCGCTCGCGCTGGCGACCAGGAGCAGGACGGACTTGCGGCCATCCTTCTTGAGCTGGTCGATGCGCTTGGTCACGTCGGCTGGGGCGCTGACCGCCTCCTGGCCGACCTCGACGATGACTTCGCCGGGCTTGATCTGCTTGTCGGCCGCCGTCGAGTTCGGGTCGACGCGGGTGACGAGCACGCCCTTCAGGCTGTCCTTCAGGCTGAAGCGCTTGCGCGCCTCGTCGGTGATGCCGGACAGGTTGAGCCCGAGCACCTGACGGACGGCGCTCTCCGCCTCGGGCTGCTTGACGCTGGCGAGCGTCGGCTTCTCCGTATCCTCCAGGCGGCCCAGGGTGACGGACTTCGTCGTCTCGGCGCCCTTGCGGATGACCAGCACGTCCACCGTCTTGCCGACCGGCGTCGAGGCGACGATGCGCGGCAGGTCGCTCGACGACTTCACGGCCGTGCCGTTGAACTTGACGATGACGTCGCCGATCTCGAGACCCGCCGCCTTGGCGGGGCCCTTCTCGTCGACGCCGGCCACGAGCGCGCCTTTGACGCCGTCCTTCATGTCGAGGGCCTCGGCCGTCGTCTCGTCAACGTTTTGGATACGGACGCCGAGCCAGCCGCGACGGACCTCCCCGAACTCCCGCAGCTGGTCGATGACCTGCGCGGCGTTGTTCGAGGGCACCGCGAAGCCGATCCCGACCGAGCCGCCGGTGGGCGACAGGATGGCGGTGTTGATGCCGATGACTTCACCGTTCATGTTGAACAGCGGTCCGCCGGAATTGCCCTTGTTGATGGCCGCATCCGTCTGGATGTAGTTGTCGTACGGGCCGGATTCGATGTTGCGGCCGCGCGCCGAGACGATGCCGGCCGAGACCGAGCCACCGAGGCCGAACGGGTTGCCGATGGCGATGACCCAGTCGCCCGGGCGCATCTTCTCCGAATCACCGAACGGGACCGCCTTCAGGGGCTTGTTCGGCTCCGGCTTCACCCGCAGCACCGCCAGATCGATCTTGGCATCCTTGCCGATGATCTCGGCCTTCAGCTTGGTGCCGTTGTGGAGGATGACCTGGATGTCGTTGGCGTCGCCGATGACGTGGTTGTTGGTCACCACGATGCCGGAGGCATCGATGATGAAGCCCGAGCCGAGGGAATTCGACTTGCGCTGCTGCGGCTTCGGCCGGTCGGCCTCGCTGCGGTCGCCGCCGCCGCCACGCTGACCGCGCTTGTTGAAGAATTCCTCGAACAGGTCCTCGAACGGCGTGCCCTGCGGCAGCTGGGGACCCGAGCGGGTGTTGGGTCGGGCGTCGACGGTGGTCGAGGCCGAGATGTTCACCACCGCGTCGGTGACCTGATCGGCGAGATCGGCCAGCGATTCCGGTCCCTTGGCGTAGGCGGGGGCGGCGAGGCCCATGACCGAGACGGAGGTCGCCAGCGTGGCGGCCATCAGGACCGAGCGCAGGCTGCGGTGGAGCGCTCGGGAACGGGGCGCCCGGACGGCGCTCGCAACGGGGACCATGGTCGACCTCATCTCTCTCGGGACGTTCTTAGATCGTCCCCACCGTCCGCCGATCAAGAGTCCGGCGGCGGACCAAAGGCCGCCGCCGGACATGTCGCACCAGGGGTCGTTTCGGCAGGATCACTCCACCCACTTCAGCGGGTGGCGCCCGTCGAACCGGTGGTACCGGGCTCGGCCGGAGCGCGGGTGCGCGCCGCCGGGCTCGCCGGGGTCCTGCCCTGCGGATCGCTGAAGTAGCGGAAGAAGTCCGAGGACGGGCTGATCACCAATCGGGTGTCGGAGCCCTTCAGACCGGTCTCGTAGGCCTGCATGGAGCGGAAGAAGCTGAAGAAATCCGCGTCCTTGCCGTAGGCTTCCGCCAGGATGCGGTTCTTGTCGGCGTCGCCCTGACCACGCAGGGTCTCGGCAGTCTGGTTGGCCTCCGAGAGCAGCACCGTCACGTCACGGTCGGCCTTGGCCTTGATGGTGACCGCCGCCTGCTCGCCGGTGGCGCGGATGTCGGCCGCCTCGCGCTGGCGCTCCGTCGTCATGCGCTTGTAGACCGCCGAGCTGTTCTGAGCCGGCAGATCGACGCGGGTCATGCGCAGATCGACGATCTCGACGCCGAGTTCCTTCGCCTGCCGGTTCACGTCGGCCTGGATCTGGTTCATCAGCTCGGCGCGCTGCGTCCGCACGATGGCGTCACGGGTGGAGCGGGCGAGCAGGTTGCGCAGGGCCGAGTTGGTGAAGCTCGCCAGCAGGGTGTTGGCGCGGGCGATGTTGTTGGCCGACTGGTAGAACTTCAGCGGATCGATGATCCGGTAGCGCGCGAAGGCGTCCACCTCGAGGTTCTGGCGGTCGGTGGTGAGCAGGGTCTGGACCGGCAGATCGAGGTCGAGCACCCGCTTGTCGAACAGCACCACGTTCTCGAAGAACGGAAGCTTGAAGTAGAGGCCGGGCTTGTCGGTGCCGGTCTGGTTCAGGACGGCGCGGACGCCGCCGAAGCGCAGCACCAGGGCCTGCTGCATCTGGCCGACGGTGAAGACCGACGCGTAGAGGCCGACCACCAGGGCGGCGGCGGCGATCATCAGGCCGGTGCGGAGGGTCTGATTGTTCATCGGGCCACTCCACCGGCAGCGTTGCGGGGACCGAACTCGGTCAGCGGAAGCACCGGCAGGACGCCGGCGGCGCTGGCGCCCGTACCGGCGCCGGCCCCGTTCTGATCGATGATCACCTTGTTGACCGAGCCCAGGACCCGCTCCATCGTTTCGAGGAAGATGCGCTCGCGGCTGATCACCGGGGCGACCTTGTAGGACTCGTAGACCTGCGTGAAGCGGGCGGCCTGACCGGTCGCGTCGGCGGTCGACTGCGTCTTGTAGGCTTCCGCCGCCTGGATGATCTTCTGCGCCTCACCCTTGGCGAGCGGCACCTTCTGGCTCTCGTAGGTCCGCGCGTCGTTCTTGGCGCGCTCGGCATCCTGCTGCGCCGCGTTCACGTCGAAGAAGGCGGGCCGCACTTCCGGCGGAGGCTGGACACTGACGAGCTGGACGAGTTCGATGCGTACGCCGGCGCCGTATTCGTCGAGGGCCTTCTGGGTGATCTCCCGGACCTCCTGGGCGACGCTCGACTGTTCGTTGGTCAGGATCGGCTGGATGTTGCGCCGGCCGACGACCTCGCGCATCGCGCTCTCGGCGATGGCCTTGATCGTGCCCTCGGGGTTCTCGAGGTTGAAGACGAAGTCGGACGCCTTCAGGGGGTTGATCCGCCACTGCACTTCGAAGTCGAGGTCGACGATGTTCTCGTCACCCGTGAGCATCAGGCTCTCCTCGGGCTTGTCGACGGTGCGGGTCTGATTGCCGAAGCCGGCGCGGTAGCCAATCTGCACGCTGTTGACCTGACCGACATTAGGCTTGGTCACGGCGCCGATCGGGGCCGGGAAGTTGTAGTTCAGGCCCTGGCCGGTGGTGCTGAGATAGCGACCGAACACCGTCTCGATGCCGACCTGCTGCGGTGCCACGGTGTAGAACCCGGTGAGAAGCCAGCCCGCGACCAGGAGGCCGCCGATCACCAGCAGGCCGCGCCCGCCACCGAAGGACCCGCCGGGGAGCACGCCGCGCAGCCGGTCCTGGCTGCGGCGCAGCAGGTCCTCGAGGTCGGGTGGGGTCTTGCCGCCACCGCCGCCGCCATTCCCCCACGGGCCACCCCCGCCGCCATTGCCGCCGCCGCCTCGGCCCCAGGGCCCTCCCCCGTTGCCGCTACCGCCGCCGCTCTGATTGCTCCAAGGCATGCTCGCCGATCTCTCCTGTTCCAGCAGCGTCTGCGCCGCGCACGAAGCCCACCCGCGCTCTCCGTCCCGGCCTCCTCAGGAGGCGGGCCGGATCTCCCCCGCGTGGACAAGAGTATTGATCTCGTCGTGACCCGACCCTGGCACCTGCCTGGGCGCACCGAATCCTGTCAAGATTGCCACTTGGGCATCGGACCGCCGAAAGACAACCGCATGGGAACCCGATGCGCAATGGGTCGCGCCGGAATGGTTTACGGGACCGGCCCGGGTCGCGTCCCTCACCCGGCTCGCTCCAGATCGACGAAGCTGAAGCCGCAGGCGTCATGCTCCCCCGGCGGATGGGCCTCGCGGTGGGTCTCGCGATAGCGCGCGCGATCGAAGGTCGGGAACACCGTATCGCCCTCCGGCGCCAGATCGACCTCGGTGAGGTGGATGCGGTCGGCATGCGGCAGCGCCAGCGCGTAGATCTCGCCGCCGCCGGCCACCATCAGCTCGTCCGCGCCCTCGGCCGCCGCGAGCGCGCCCGTCCAGTCATGGGCGACGGCGACGTCCGGCGCCGCGAAGCCGGTATCCCGGGTCAGCACGATGGTGCGCCGCCCGGGCAATGGACGACCGATCGACGCGAAGGTCTTGCGCCCCATCAGGAGGGGCTTGCCCATGGTCAGGGCCTTGAACCGGCGCAGGTCGCTGCGCAGGCGCCAGATCAGGTCGTTGTCGCGGCCGATGATGCCGTTGCGGGCGACCGCCGCGATGAGGGTGATGCGGGGCGCGGCCATCAGACCGCCACCGGAGCGCGGATGGCGGCATGCGGCGCATAGCCCTCCACGGCGATGTCCTCGAAGCGGAAATCGGACAGCGCGGTCACGGCGGGGTTGAGTACGAGCCGGGGCAGCGGGCGATGCTCGCGCGTGAGCTGCAGCCGGGCCTGCTCCAGGTGGTTCACGTAGAGGTGCGCATCGCCGAGGGTGTGGATGAAATCGCCGGGGATCAACCCGGACACCTGCGCGATCATCGCGGTGAGGAGGGCGTAGCTGGCGATGTTGAAGGGCACGCCCAGGAACACGTCGGCCGAGCGCTGATAGAGCTGGCACGAGAGCCGCCCCTCCGCCACGTAGAACTGGAATAGGCAGTGGCACGGCGCCAGGGCCATCCGGTCGAGATCGGCCGGGTTCCAGGCGGAGACGATGAGGCGGCGCGAATCCGGGTTGCGGCGGATCTCGTCGAGCACCCAGGCGATCTGGTCGACGCTGCCGCCGTCGGGTTTCACCCAGGACCGCCATTGCTGGCCGTAGACCGGGCCGAGGTCGCCGTTCGCGTCGGCCCATTCATCCCAAATGCTGACGCCGTTGGCCTGGAGCGCCCGCACGTTGGTATCGCCGGTGAGGAACCACAGCAATTCGTGGATGATCGAGCGCAGGTGGAGCTGCTTCGTCGTGACCAGGGGAAAGCCCTGCCCGAGGTCGAAGCGCATCTGGTGCCCGAACACCGAGAGCGTGCCGGTGCCGGTCCGGTCGTCCTTGCGCACCCCCTCCCGGAGGATGCGTTCGAGAAGCTGGTGATAGGCGTGCATCGCGGCTCCGGGGCGGGGCGCTTGGAATACCTCGTCGCGCCGGAGCTGGCGAGATCGGCAACCGGCGCGTCAACACCTTCATGCCGGCGCCCGCTCAGCCGATGGCCGGCCCGAGCACATACAGGATCATCGCGAAGTTGCTCCAGGCGTGGAGCACGATGCCGGGCCACAGCCAGCCGCTGCGCCAGCGCACCCAGCCGAGCATCAGGGCAAGCGGGATCAGCGAGACCGGCCGGGCGAAGCCGGCGGGCGTGAGATGGGCGCCGGCGAACAGCAGCGCCGTCACCAGGATGGCGCCTGGCGGGGCGAAGTGTTCGCGCGCGCGGGCGAACAAAGCACCCCGCATCAGCAACTCCTCGGCCAGCGGCGCCAGCACCAGCACGTAGGTGAACCATAGGGCCGCCGCCCCGGCGGTCAGGCTCGGGGACAGCGCCGTGTGCCGGCCGATCGGCATCCGGAACAGCTCCGCGCTGCCGGTCACCCAGGTGATGTGGATCAGCGGCCAGGCCAGCAGGATCAGGGCGAAGCGCCCGGGCGACAGGCCGGGCGCGCCCCAGGGCGGCGGTCCCGGCGGCGCAAGCGCCAGGGTCCGGCGCCAGGCGGCGCCGTGGCGCCAGCGCACCGCCCCGACGACGAGGACGGCCAGGATCACCTGGCGGATCACGTCGAGGGCCAGCTCCCGCATGGCGACCTGTCGCGGATGCAGGCGCGGCCGCTCCCCGCCGAAGGGCGCCACGCCGTCGAGCCAGTCGCCGCCGACCCGCACGATCACCAGGGCGAGGACGCTCGCCGCCACCAGCGCGAGGCACGCCGCGAAGGCCAGACCGACGACGGCCCGCGCGCGGCCCAGAACGGTCCGGCCGGGGAACGCACGCGCCCCCGGAGGCTCGGTCGTTGCCCGGATGACATCCGCCCGCGCTTCGGGCAGCGGCGCCCCATCATCGGGCTTCAAAAGCGGCGGCACTCCCACTATAATCAAAGTGTTGGCCGAGAGGCTCGGCGAGGACGGAAATCCGGCATCGCCGGGTCGGGTTTCGCGGTCGGGCGAATGGTGCGACCGGAGGGTAACCCGGCAGCGCCTCTCCGGACCACGGGCTTTTGGACGCAAGGACCCGAGGCTCGACAGGCCGCAGGTTTTGGCGGAAGCTCGGACGCGCGGCAGATCACGGCGCAGGCCGCGATGTCCTGTTTCGTCCGGGAGAGATCCTGTCGGCCCCGAGCCGTTCAGGCGAGGTTCTGGGAGGGCCGGGCACCGGCGCTCCCCATCGATTTTCATCCGACCCGGGGCGCCCTCACGGCGCGCGACGGCGGGCAGTGACCGGGCATAAGCGACCGCAGATGGCAGACGACCTGATCCGCTACGATCTCCTGGTGCAGGACGCCCTGCGCGGCGTGGTGCGCAAGGTGCTGACCGACGCGGCCCGCGAGGGCCTCGCGGGCGAGCACCATTTCTACGTCTCGTTCCGCACCGAGGCGCCGGGCGTGCGGATGTCGCAGCGCCTGCGCGAAAAATACCCGCAGGACATGACCATCGTGCTCCAGCACCAGTTCTGGGACCTCGGCGTCAACGAGCACACCTTCGAGGTGGGCCTGTCCTTCTCGGGCGTTCCCGAGCGGCTGCTCGTGCCTTTCGACGCCCTGACGGGCTTCTTCGATCCCTCGGTGCAGTTCGGGCTGAAATTCGACCTGACCGAAGGCACGGAGGAGACGGCCGCAGAGGCGACCGACGACGAGTCGGCGGCCGACAATGGCAAGGGCGCACCGCGCGGCGCCGCCTCGGAGCCCACCGAGATGAAGCCGAAGAGCACCGGCCTCGCCACCATCGGCAGCACCGTGCCGAAGCTGATCCCGGCCGCCCCCGGCACCGCCGCGGCGACGGCCAAGGCCGATTCGGACGCGAAGCCCGCCGCCAAGAAATCCGAGGACGGCGCCAAGAAGTCCGAGGACGGCCAGGAAACCAGCGCCGAGGTCGTCAGCCTGGACGCCTTCCGCAAGAAGAGCTGACGGGACGAAAAATTTCGGGGTGAAGAGCTCCGGGATCGAGATCTCCGGGATCAAGAGGCGAGAGGCCGCCTGATCACCCCGTCATCCCGGGGGGCCGCGCAGCGGAACCCGGGATCCAGAAACACGGGTGGCCCGAGGTCTTCCTCGGTCGGCGCCCCGGACTGACAGCGCGCAAGGATCTGCGCGTGTCCCACCTCCGTCGTCCAGGCCTCACCCCCGCGGGTGCACCGTCATGTGCAGCCCGTGCTCCGGCCGCAGGGTCACGCGATGGAGCGGGGTCACCGGCGCGTGGTCGTCGGCGAGCGTAAAACGGGCGGCACGGGCGATGTGGGCCAGCACCACCACGGCTTCTTGCATCGAGAAGCTCTGGCCGATGCAGACGCGGGGACCTGCCCCGAACGGCAGGTAGGCGAAGCGCGGGATCGCCGCGCGGGCTTCGGGCAGGAAGCGCTCGGGCATGAACGCCTCCGGCTCCGGCCACAGGGTCTTGTGGCGGTGGAGCACGTAGGGCGCCACCATCACCAGGGAGCCCTTGGGGATCTTGATCCGGCCGATGCGATCCTCCGCGATGGCCTGGCGGCTCAGGAACGGCACCGGCGGAAACAACCGCATGGTCTCCTCCATCACCGCCCGGGTAAAGGGCAGCGCGTCGGCATCGAAATCCTGGTCCGCCGGGACGGCATCGACCTCCGCCTCGACCCGGGCCTGGGCGGCCGGGTCCTGCGACAGGCAGTACAGCGCCCAGGTCAGGGCGTTCGCCGTGGTCTCGTGACCGGCGGCGATGAAGGTGACGATGTTGGCCTTGACCTCCAGGTCGGTCAGCCCCCTGCCCGTCTCCGGGTCCTGCGCCTTGAGCAGCAGCGTCAGCAGGTCGTCGGGCGCCGCCCCTTTGGCGATCCAGGCGCGGCGGCGGTCGATCAGTTCATCCACCACTTCGGCGAAGAACCGGATCGCGGGGCGTGCCCGCAGGCGACCGATGCGCGGCACGAAGCCCGGCACCCCGAACACGTCGAGGGGATCGATCGGCCCGACCGATTCGAGGAAGCGGGTGATCGCCCGGCCCAGCGCATCGGGATCGCTCGCGAGGCCATGGGTGAAGATCGTCCGCTCCAGCACGTCGAGGGTGACGCGGGTCATCTCCAGGGCCACGTCGATGCGGGTACCGTCGCGGCGCGCCAGTCGACGGGCCATGCGGGCGCCGGCCGCGTTCATCGCCGCGTTGAAGCCGAGCACGTGGCGGGCGGAGAAGATCGGCGCCAGGGTGCGGCGCTGGAGCTTCCACTCGTCGCCCTCGGCGGTGAGCAATCCGTTGCCGAGCCCGGGGGCGAGGACGCGCCGCTGCAGGTCGTCCTTGCGATAATTGGCGGCGTTCTCGACGTAGAGGTAGCGGATCAGGGCCGGGTCGCTGACCACCGTGACGCGCCCGAGAGCGCCGTCGGCGGCCACCACCGGTTTCTCGAAATGGACGTCGAGCCAGGTGGTGAGAGGGTTGGCGCGCGCCGCCTTCAGGAATCCGAACAGGCCCGGCTGCTGGCGCAACGGCTTGGGCACCGCCGGCCGGAAGCGGATCGGGGCTTCTGAGATGACCGGGGCTTTGGAAGAGAGCGGAGCTTGGGAAGAGACCTGGGCTTCAGAAAAGACCTGGGCTTGGGAAGAGACCTGGGCTTGGGGGGAGACCTGGGCTTGGGGGGAGACCTGGGCTTGGGGGGAGACCTGGGCGGCGGCAGGCGACATCGAGGACAACTCCGGGCCCGGCGAAGGGCTGGCAGGGTATGGCTGGGGAGCCATGACATTTCGGCGCCGGGCACACGGCCCGCTCGCGATGCGGCATCGCGGTTTGCTGGCGTGCAGTTTAAGTAGGGTCCGGATTGATCAGACGAAGAGGCCACGATGTCGCCCACCGAGACGCCCGCCACCCGCACCGAGTCCGACACCTTCGGCCCGATCGAGGTCCCGGCGCATCGCTACTGGGGTGCGCAGACGCAGCGCTCGATCCAGAATTTCAAGATCGGCACCGAGAAGATGCCGGCGCCCCTCGTCCACGCGCTCGGCATGGTCAAGCAGGCCGCCGCCCTGGTCAACCAGGACCTCGGTGCCCTCGACCCGAAGGTGGCCCAGGCCGTCGCGGCCTCGGCGGCCGAGGTGGTCTCCGGCGAGCACGACCAGGAATTTCCCCTGGCGGTCTGGCAGACGGGGTCCGGCACCCAGTCGAACATGAATGCCAACGAGGTCATCGCCAGCCTTGCCAACGAGCTGCTCGGCGGCAAGCGCGGCGGCAAGTCGCCGGTCCATCCCAACGACCACGTCAATCGCGGCCAGTCGTCCAACGACGTGTTCCCGACCGCCATGCACATCGCGGTCTCGCGCGAGATCAACGACCGGCTGCTGCCGGCCCTGCAGCACCTGCACGACGCCCTTCAGGCGAAGTCGGAGGCGTTCGCCTCCATCGTCAAGATCGGCCGCACCCACCTGCAGGACGCGACCCCGATCTCCCTCGGCCAGGAATTTTCCGGCTACGTCGCGCAGGTGGCTCTGGGCACCGAGCGCGTGAAGGCGACGCTGCCCGGCGTGCTGGCTCTGGCCCAGGGCGGCACGGCGGTCGGCACCGGCCTCAACGCGCATCCCGACTTCGCCGAGAAGTTCGCCGCGAAAGTCGCCGAGCTGACCGGCCTGCCCTTCACCTCGGCCGCCAACAAGTTCGAGGCCCTGGCGACCCACGACGCCCTGGTGTTCACCCAAGGGGCGCTCACGGCCCTGGCCTCGGGCCTGTTCAAGATCGCACAGGACATCCGCTTCCTTGGCTCCGGCCCGCGCTCGGGCCTCGGCGAGCTGTCGCTGCCAGAGAACGAGCCGGGTTCGTCGATCATGCCCGGCAAGGTCAACCCGACCCAGTGCGAGGCCCTGACGATGGTCTGCGCCCAGGTGATCGGCAACGGCACCACCGTGAGCTTCGCCGGCAGCCAGGGCAATTTCGAGCTGAACGTGTTCAAGCCCGTCATCGCCAACGCGGTGCTGCAGTCGATCCGCATCCTCGCCGACGCGGCGGTGAGCTTCACCGACAATTGCGTCGTCGGCATCAAGGCCAACGAGGACAAGATCGCCGACCTGATGAGCCGCTCGCTGATGCTGGTCACGGCGCTCGCGCCCTCGATCGGCTATGACAAGGCGGCCGAGATCGCCAAGACCGCGCACAAGAACGGCACCACCCTGAAGGAGGAGGCCCTGCGCCTCGGCTACGTCACGGCGGAGGCGTTCGAGCGCGTGGTGCGCCCCGAGACGATGCTGGCGCCCAGCGCCGAATGAGGGAGACCACCGGCATGGCGGAGATCATCAACCTGCGCCAGGCCCGCAAGGACCGGGCGCGGGGGGAACGGGCGGCGAAAGCGGCGGACAATCGCATCGCCTTCGGTCGCCCGAAGAAGGCCAAGACCCTGGCCGAGGCCAAGAAGGCCATCGAGGTCTCGCGCCACGAGGGGCACAAATTGGTGGGGCCGGATTCGGAGGAGTGATGCGAGGAGAATGGTTCTCGTATTCCGCAAAGCTTCGGGATTCCACTTCGAGACAAGTGCGCGCCGCGCACCCCCACGGCGGGCCAATCCCATCGGCCCCTCTGCACGCCGAAGAACCTCGTGGAGCACCCCGTCATCCCGGGGCCGCGCAGCGGAGCCCAGGATCCAGAAACACAGGTGGTGCAGAACGTTACACCGTCGGTGGCTCTGGATTCCGGGCTCGCATACGGCGCCCCGGAATGACGGCGCGGTGCCGTCCGCGATGGCTCTGCCGTCCCTTGCTCCACACGCTTGACGGATGTTGGGTAAGCCCGAAATCAGCCGAGGAGAATGACTGGCTCTCAGGGACAAGGGGCCATTTCAGGAAGCCCGTCACACCATCAGGGAGGGTTTGCTGGCGATGACCACCGGGGTCACCAAGCGCTCCGTGATGATCGCCGGCCATCGCACCAGCGTATCCCTGGAGGACCCGTTCTGGGAGGCGCTGCGCAGGATCGCGGCCGCGCGCGACCTGTCGGTCCAGGCCCTGATTGGCACCATCGACGCCGGCCGCGACGGCCAGAACCTGTCATCGGCGATTCGGGTGTTCGTGCTGGCGAACGCGCGCGCCGGCTCCTGATGGCGGCGACGCGGTCGGCGTGCGCAGTCCCAACAAGCTGCGCGAGGCCGGAGCGCCGAAGGTCCGGCGGAAGGCGTTGGCGAAATGCGCCTGATCCGCAAAACCGGCTTCGTGGGCCGCCCCCGTGAAGTTGGCACCGCGAACGACGGCCTCGATCGCCGAGCGCATACGCAGCCAGCCGCGGTAGCGTCGGAACGGGACACCGACGGCGTCGCTGAATAGGTGTTGCATCCGGGAGGAGGACAGCGTCGCGGACGCAGCGAGCCGGCCCGCACTCATCTGCACATCCTGGCACCCGCGCAGCTCGGCGAGAATGCGGGCGATCCGCCCGTCCATCGGTCGATCGTCGCGCTTCGCGGCGAAGTCCGACAGGTCCGCGATGGCCTCGCCGGCCCAGTCGCAGGCATCGCGGCATTCGAAGAGGGCGCGCAGCGCAAAGATGTCGCCCGCCCGGGACACCAGGGCACCCTCGACTCCGTCCGCCATCTCCATCAACCCAGTCAGGACCCGCGCGCCGGCATCGGGCTCGCGGTAAAGCACGCCGATCGGGTCGCCGCCGCAATCGAGTTCATGGGCCAAGCCGGCGGGAACGAAGGCCGTTCGGCAGCTTATCCAGGCGCCGGGTTGGAAACGGATGCGGAAGGCGCCGTACAGGCCCGCGAGGTAGACCGGGGCTCCGTGCTGGTGGCTCGCATTGTAGGCGAGCCGCCCAGCGAAGAGCGTGTGCGCTCCAGCCACGTGCCAGATCGGACCGAGCGGAGCATCAGGCGCAGCACGTTCGTACAAGCTCGGCCTCCCCTCGCGGCGCTAGATCGTCGGCGTCCGGTCCCGAGACCATCCTGACGGAGCCGGGCTTCCCGGGACATCCCTCACCCGGACTTCCTCGCTAGGAACGTTCTCCCATGACCGATCTTACCCGCCGTCATCTTGCCGCAACCGCGATCGCCGGCCTGACTCTGCCGGGTCCGGCCATCGCGCAGACGCCACGGACCTGCGAGGCGGCGACCCTGAGACAGGTCCGTCTTGGCGCTTTTACCGTCACCACCCTGCTGGATGCCGACCTGATGATCGACGGTCCCTGGCCGATCGTTGGCGAGAACCGTGAAGCCTCGGACATGGCGGCGCTGATGCGCGAGAACTGCCTGCCGGAGGCGCGATTCAAGCCCGGATTCACGCCGACCCTCGTCCAGACCGGCCGCCAGACGATCCTCTTCGACACCGGGAACGGCGACGTGGGCTTCATCCCGCGTCCGGCGGGCGGACGACTCGCGCATCTTCTCGGTCAGGCTGGCCTATCCCCTGAGGCGATCGATCTCGTGGTGCTTTCGCACTGCCACACCGATCATATCGGCGGCCTCCTGGACGGAGGGAAACGGCTCTTCCCGAAGGCCGGTTACGTCGTTGGTGCGCGGGAATACGCCTTCTGGAGCGACGACACCCGCCTCGCCGCGCCGGAGGCCGGCAACGAATACAAGTCGGCCCGCGTCTTTCGCAGCCATCTGCAGCCTCTGGAAGAACGCATCCGCTTCGTAAAGCCAGGCGATTCGGTGGCGCCCGGAATCAAGGTGCTGGCGGCCTTCGGCCATACGCCGGGACATCTCGCCTTCCACGTCGAGAGCGAGGGCCAGCGGCTTCTGATCTGGGGTGACTGCGCCCATCACGAGATCGCCTCGCTGGCGCGGCCCGACTGGCATGCCCTGTTCGACATGGACAAGGCCGCGGGGGCTGCCACCCGGCGGACCATGTACAACCTGGCCGCGACGGACCGTATCCTGGTCGCCGGTTATCACACCTCGTTCCCATCGCTGGGTTACGTGATCCGCGACGGCCTCGGCTACCGGTGGATTCCGCTCACCTACCAGCTCGATGGCTGAAGCACCTATTCCGCCGCCAGCAGCGCCCGTTCGCGGATCCCCTCCAAGGCCGCCGGCTTCGGGCCGCCGGTGGCCCAGTCGAGCAGTTCCGCCGTGTGGACGATCGGGATCGCCGTGCCCTTCCCGATCTGGGTGGCGCAGCCGATGTTGCCGGTGGCGATGACGTCGGGGCGCATGCGCTCGATGTTGGCGACCTTGCGGTCGCGCAGGCGGTTCGCGATCTCGGGCTGAAGGATGTTGTAGGTTCCGGCCGAGCCGCAGCAGATATGGCCCTCGGGCACGTCCTTCACGGTGAAGCCCGCCGTCTTCAGCAGGTTCTTGGGCTCGGTGCGGATGCCCTGGCCGTGCTGCATCGAGCAGGCCGAGTGGTAGGCGACCACGAGGTCGGTCTCCACGATCGGGGGCATCAGGCCGATGGCGGCCACGTACTCCGTGACGTCCTTGGCAATCGCCGAAACCCGCTTCGCCTTTTCGGCATAGGTCGGGTCGTCGCGGAACATGAAGCCGTAATCCTTGATCGTCGTGCCGCAGCCGGAGGCGGTGACCAGGATCGCGTCGAGGCCGGCGCCGTCCATTTCGGCGATCCAGGCGTCGATGGTGCGCTTGGCCTGGGCATGCGACGCGTCGGCCTTGCCCATGTGGTGGGTCAGGGCACCGCAGCAGCCCTCCCCCGCGGCCTGGACCACCTCGACCCCGTGCCGGGTCAGAAGGCGGATCGCCGCCTCGTTGAAATCGGGGCGCAGCACGCTCTGGGCGCATCCCCGCAGCAACGCGACGCGACCTCGACGCGACGGCGTGGCATACCCATGCAACGCATCGCTGGCCTCGAGGGCTCGCGTATCGGCCGGAAAGGTGCCCGGACGGTCGGTGGGGTTGCGGTTCGGCAGTTGCGCCGGGGCGAGGTCTAGCATCGCCGCGAGGCGGTTGCCGACGCGCGGCAGGCGCGCCACCAGGGGCCGGAACGGCGCACCGATCTTCGCCCCGAGGAGCGCCAGCCGGAAGCGATTCGGATAGGGCAGGACGAAGGCCAGGACGGCCCGCAGCAGCCGGTCGCTCAGCGGACGACGATAGGTTTCCTCGATATGCGCCCGGGCATGATCGACAAGGTGCATGTAATGCACCCCCGACGGGCATGTCGTCATGCAGGACAGACAGGACAAACACCGGTCGACGTGCTTGACCACCTCCGGCACGGCCGGCTTTCCACCTTCCAGCATATCCTTGATCAGGTAGATCCGCCCCCGCGGAGAATCGAGTTCATCACCGAGCAGGAGGTAAGTCGGGCAAGTCGCGGTGCAGAACCCGCAATGGACGCAGGTCCGCAGGATCTTCTCGGACGCCGCCATGGCCGGATCGGCGAGCTGCGTCAGGCTGAAATTGGTCTGCACGGCGTGTCCTCGGATCCACCCTCGCGCCGTCGATCGGGCCGGCGTCGCAGCCCGGCCCGTGTCGGCATCGTCGTTCTTCCGGCGTCAGTTTAAAGACAATCGCGCCGGATTCCGAGCCTTGGAATCGCTCTCAACAGCGCAGCCTCAGAGGCCGGCATACATCCGACCCGGATTGAACAACCCCTGGGGATCATGCGCCGCCTTGATACCGGCGGTGATCCGCATCAGAGCCTCCGACAGCGGCTCGAATACGGCGACCGCCGCCCGGACAGCTTCCGGCGCCCGCACAAGGGTGGCGTGTCCGCCCTCGGCTCGAACGGCCGCGCGGACGATCTCCGCTCCGGCATCTCCCGCCGCGTCCGTCGCAAGCCAGATCAGGCCGCCGCCCCAGTCGTAGAACCAGCGGGCCTCACGGCGCGACGCGATCGCCGCCGTCACGGCCGGCGCATGGGTCGGGGCGGTCGCGATGCGCCAGATCGCGGCCTCGCGCGGCTCGGACAGCGCCACGACATCGCGAATCCCGGTCCATAGCTCGGCGCCTGGATCGCCCTCGACGACCTCCGGCTCGCCGAAGCGCTTGAGCAGCCTGCGCAATTCGCCGAGCCGATAGTCGATCGATTCCGAAAAACCCTCGAGTCGCATCAGCGTCCGCGCGGTTCCACCCGCGATTCCGGCGGGCAGATGGGCGGCCCCGGTCAATTCGAACGGGGAGCCGAGGGCAGCGGACAGCGCCCCGATGGCACGGACATCGTCGAGGTCCGGGAAGGCCAGGGTCGCCACCCGCTCCTGCCGCGGCAGCACCTTAAAGGTCACCTCGGTCAGCAAGCCCAGGGTTCCCCAAGACCCCGCCATCAGCTTCACGAGGTCGAGCCCGGTCACGTTCTTCATCACACGCCCGCCGGACTTGATCGCCTCGCCGCGCCCATTGATGAAGCGCACGCCGATCAAACTGTCGCGCGCCGCGCCGGCATTGATCCGCCGTGGGCCGGAATTGTTGGTGGCCGCCACGGCTCCGAAACTGGGCTCGCCGGTCGTCCCCATCAGGGTACGATGGTCCATCGGCTCGAAGGGTAGCATCTGGCCGCGCTCCGTGAGCAGGGCCTGAACCTCCGCCAGCGGCGTTCCAGCCCGGGCCGAGACGACCATCTCGGCGGGTTCGTAGAGGGTGATGCCGGAGAGACGGACGCTGGATAGCGTCACCTCGTCTTGGGCCGGGCGCCCAATTGCGCTCTTGGTCGCGCCACCGACGAGGCGAAGCCGCTCGGGACCGCTGGCCGCTGCCCGAACAACCTCGGCCGCCGCGCCCTCATCGTGAGGCTCATATGAACGCATCGATTCCTGCCCGATTCGGAGCGTTCTACGGCGCCCTCGATCCTGTCTGCCGTCGATCACCTTAAAGGAGGATCACGGCGATGACAGCCAGTCGAGGCCGTCTATTCCGCCGAGTCCGTCCTATTCTACCGAGGCCGGCTCGGTGGGGCGGGGCGATCCGGGAAGGCTGCGGGAAAGACGCGCCATCGCGTGGCCCCTCAACCCGGCAATGTCGAAGAACCAGACCAGGGCGCCGTAGACCGCGATGCCGAGCGGTACGCCGAGGGCGAGGGCGCGGGTCGGTTCGATGTGGCGCAACGGCAGGAGGCAGAGCGCCATGGCCATGGAGGCGACACAGGCCGCCAGGATCTCCCACCAGGGCAGGCGCAGCCGATCCGGGCCGGTCAGTGCGCGAATTCCCAGCAACAGCGTCGCGGTAGCCAGCCCTAGGGTCTGCGCGACCGCGACGCCCTCGGGACCCAGCAGGGGTGGGAGGAACCATAACCCGGCGGCGTTGAGACCCAATCCAACGCAGGCAGCCGCGATGACCGGGCGAGTCCGTCTGCGGATCTGGAAGATCGGATTGAGCGCGAAATTCATCATCGCCAGACAGAAGAAGCCTGGCACCATCACGCCGGCATAGGCGGAAAAGGGACCACGGTAAGCTTCTGGCACCACCAGTGTCTCCAGAGCGGGAAGCACGGCCCAGAACCCGACGGCGCAGGGCAGAAGCAAGGTGACGACAACGCCGACGTTCAGTCCGACCTGGCGCTCGGCCGCGGCACGGCCCTCCTGCTCCTCCACCCGGACGGCTAGTTGAAACAACAGTAGGTCGAGGGCAGTGCCGAGGGTACCGATACTCCGGGTGGTGACATCGGCAGCCAATGCAAAGTAGCCGGCTTCGGCAAGACCCGCATGGGCCGCGATGCTACCCCGATTGAGAAATGGAAGGAGCTGATAGATCGCATTCGCGGCAATCAGCGGCAGACCATAGGCGACGAAGAGCCGCCAAGTCTCCCGGACGCGGGCCTGCAGGCGCGGCACGACCGGGTCGCGCATCGGACCGTAGAGAAGCAGGACAGCAACGGCCTGGCTGATACCGGCCGCCACCAGAACCCAGACCGGTTGCGGAAAGTACCAGGCGGCCCCCGCCATCAGAACGAAGGCGAGGGCATTCTTGACCGCGACGAGGTTGAAGTAGAGCGCACCGTCAAAGCGCGCGCGGACGAGCGCGGCATGATAGTCGAAAACCCCGATGCCCAGCGCGGCCACCGCAGCACCGGCCGTGATCGCGAAATGGCTGTCCGCACTCGGCTGAAGCGAGACGCCGAACACGGCACAGAGCAAAGCCGCAGCGAACAGGGCCAGCGCCAGAAACGCGTAGGCATGGTCGAGCCCGTGGCGGATCCAAGGCTCATCGACGCGCACCCGAACGGAATAGAAGCGCGTCGCCGACAGGCGAAGCCATTCGAACAGGATGGTGTTTGCGACGATCGCACCGGCGGTCGCCAAAGCGAACAGGCCGAAATCGGCGGGCCCGAGCAGCTTGGCGATCAGGAGCCCGAGGACGAAGTTCAGACCTGCATTGAGGACGAAGGCAGCGATCACGGCCATGGCGCGGACACTTCATCCTCGAAGGCTGCTTGGACGGGCAGCGATGCAACCGGGTTGGTTTCGCACGCGCGACCGAACAATTCGTCACGCCCTCAGATCCAGCCCCGAATCCGAAAGAAAACGACCGGAATGATGGCGCTGAGCGCGATCAGGGTCAGGCCGTAAGGATAGCCGTAGAGCCAGTCGAGTTCCGGCATGTGCTTGAAGTTCATGCCGTACATCGAGGCGATCAGCGTCGGCGGGATACCCACCACGGAAGCCACGGTGAGAACCCGGAAGGTGTTGTTCTGCTCGATGCTGATGAGGCCCAGCGTGGCGTCGAGGAGGAACTGCACGTTCTCCGACAGGCGAATTTCGAACTCGTCGAGGGAGGCGATGTCCCGGCGCATCGCCTCGAATCTCGGCACCTGCTCCTCCCCGAGGATATGCTCGCATTCGTTTGCGACGAACGGCACGATCCGCTCCAGTCCGAGGAGACTGGAGCGGATCTTCCCGAGCGCCTTTCCGCGTCGACCGATGCCGCGCAGGATACGGCGAAGGGCCAGGTCGCGCCGGCGGGGGTTCTGGTGCGGGACCCTGATGTCCCCGGTGGCGGCGCTGCTGCGGACATCGAAATCGAAGATCCGCGTCGAGAGGGCGTCGAGGTCCGCGCCCATGTCCTCGAGGGCGTCTGCGAGACTGTCGACCAGTTCCTCCACCAGCAGAAGGAAGATCTCCGTGCTGGTGGTGCCCGGTCCGTCTCCGGCATCGATCCGCCTCTTGACCTCCGCGAAGGCCCGCAGATCGTGGAAGCGGACGGTGAGCAGGCGATCCTTCGTCAGGACGAAGCCGAGGGGTTTGAGCTGAGAATCCAGTTTGTCGAAGGTGATCATCGGCGTGGAGAGCGTGAAACCGCTCTTCATCCGGCGCAGACGGCTCGAATTCTCGACCTCGCTCAGCGCTTTGCGCGACGGTACGCTGATGCCGGTGGCAAGTTGGACCCGCTCTGCCTCGGCACTGCTCGGATCCTTGAGGTCGATCCAGACGGCATGGGAGGGATAGGCGCTATCTGGCGCCGCAGGCTCGACCGCACCCTGCGGTCCATGAAGCTCGATCATCCGCGAAGGACTTTCCGTCGGGGTGTGAAATGAAGGAAGGATCCTGTCGTCGGAACGTCGTCGGACCCTGCGACAGTCTTGACTCGACGGAGCCACGCGCCTAACTCGGCGCCATCGTTAGCACTCACCTAGAGAGAGTGCTAACGGCCTGGGTTGAGCGCGCTGCCGCGCCGCATCAACGCCATCCACGAATTTGAAGCAAGAGGGCAGCTCATGAAGTTCCGTCCGCTGCACGACCGTGTCGTCGTCCGCCGCATCGAAGGCGAAGAGAAGACCAAGGGGGGCATCATCATCCCCGATACCGCCAAGGAGAAGCCGCAAGAGGGCGAGATCGTCGCCGTCGGCCCCGGCGCCCGCGACGAGGCGGGCCGTATCAACGCGCTCGACGTCAAGGCCGGCGACCGCGTCCTGTTCGGCAAGTGGTCCGGCACCGAAGTCAAGATCGATGGTCAGGACCTCCTGATCATGAAGGAATCCGACATCATGGGCGTCGTCGCCTAAAGCGCGGCCCGCCTTCTTCCTACGATCCTAGCTGAGTCCTTCGAGCGCGCTCTCGTTTCGAGCGCCTCAGGGCTCTCAACAACTTAAGGATTTGAACATGGCAGCAAAAGAAGTCCGTTTCGGCTCCGATGCCCGCGAGAAGATGCTCCGCGGCGTCGACATCCTCGCTGACGCCGTCAAGGTGACGCTCGGTCCCAAGGGCCGCAACGTCGTCATCGAGAAGTCCTTCGGCGCTCCGCGCATCACCAAGGACGGCGTCACCGTCGCCAAGGAGATCGAGCTCTCCGACAAGTTCGAGAACATGGGCGCCCAGATGGTGCGCGAAGTGGCCTCGAAGACCAACGACATCGCTGGCGACGGCACTACCACCGCCACCGTCCTGGCCCAGGCCATCGTCCGCGAAGGCGCCAAGTACGTCGCCGCCGGCATGAACCCGATGGACCTGAAGCGCGGCATCGACCTCGCCACCACCGCTGCCGTGAAGGACATCACGAGCCGCGCCAAGAAGGTCGCCTCGTCCGAGGAAGTCGCCCAGGTCGGCACCATCTCGGCCAATGGCGACAAGGAAATCGGCGAGATGATCGCCCACGCCATGCAGAAGGTCGGCAACGAGGGTGTCATCACCGTCGAGGAAGCCAAGACCGCCGAGACCGAGCTCGACGTCGTTGAGGGCATGCAGTTCGATCGCGGTTACCTTTCCCCGTACTTCATCACGAATGCGGAGAAGATGGTCGCCGAGCTCGAGGACCCCTACATCCTCATCCACGAGAAGAAGCTCTCGTCGCTCCAGGCGATGCTGCCGGTTCTCGAGGCCGTGGTGCAGACCGGCAAGCCGCTCGTCATCATCGCCGAGGACATCGAGGGTGAGGCGCTCGCCACGCTCGTCGTGAACAAGCTGCGCGGTGGCCTTAAGGTCGCGGCCGTCAAGGCTCCCGGCTTCGGCGATCGCCGCAAGGCCATGCTCGAGGACATCGCGATCCTGACCCAGGGTCAGATGATCGCCGAGGACCTCGGCATCAAGCTCGAGAACGTCACCCTCCCGATGCTCGGCCGCGCCAAGCGCATCCGCATCGAGAAGGAGACCACCACGATCATCGACGGTCTCGGCGAAAAGGCGGACATCGAAGCCCGCGTCGGCCAGATCAAGGCGCAGATCGAGGAGACCACCTCGGACTACGACCGTGAGAAGCTCCAGGAGCGCCTGGCCAAGCTCGCCGGCGGCGTCGCGGTCATCCGCGTCGGCGGCGCGACTGAGGTTGAGGTCAAGGAGAAGAAGGACCGCGTCGACGACGCGCTCAATGCCACCCGCGCTGCGGTGGAAGAGGGTATCGTCCCCGGCGGCGGCACCGCCCTCCTCCGTGCCCGCGAGGCCGTCCGCGCCCTCACCAGCGACAACCCGGACGTCCAGGCCGGCATCAAGATCGTGCTGAAGGCCCTTGAGGCGCCGATCCGCCAGATCGCCGCCAATTCCGGCGTCGAGGGCTCGATCGTGGTCGGCAAGATCACTGACAACACCTCTTCGATCACCTTCGGCTTCAACGCCCAGACCGAAGAGTACGTTGACATGATCCAGGCCGGTATCGTCGACCCGGCCAAGGTCGTGCGCACCGCCCTTCAGGATGCGTCCTCGATCGCCGGCCTCCTCGTCACCACCGAGGCCATGATCGCCGATGCTCCGAAGAAGGACAGCGGCGCCCCCATGGGCGGCGGCGGCGGCATGGGCGGCGGCATGGGTGGCATGGACTTCTGATACGTCCAAGACATCTGAACACCGTAAACAAGGGGGTCGCCGAAAGGCGGCCCCTTTTTTCATGTTGTGACCGGACGAAAACGCGCGCACCGACGACGCAGCGCGCGGAGGTCTACGGGCTCAGACCAGCCCGAGATCGCTTGGGGAGACGTCCGGGAAGATGCGACCGAGACTGGCTGCATCGAGTCCGTAGATGCGCTGCAACAGACCACTCAGCATCGCCCGATAATCGGTGAGCACCGGATAGTCCCTGTTCTGGAACAGATGAGCTTCGTCGGCCCGAACCTGCGGACCGGCGATCCGGCCGCCCCGTACCCCGCCCCCGAGCACCCAGTAGACGCTACCGTGACCATGATCGGTGCCGCGATTACCGTTCTCGCGGAAGGTCCGACCGAACTCGGAAACCACGACCACGACAGTATCGGTCCAGCCGGCGCCGATCTCCTGGACGAAGCCGGAAAGGCCACGGCCAAGTTCTCCGATGCGGTCGGCGAGATAGCCGGTTGCACCGCCCTGGTTCACATGCGTATCCCACCCACCGACATCGACGAAGCCGAGGTTGAACTGGTCCCGCATCAGGCGGCCGATGCGACGGGCGGCCAATTCGAACCCCTTGGGCGAAACCGCGCCGCGATCCGCCTGTGCTTGGTGATCGGAGATTGTCCGATAGACCTCATCTCGGACCCGAAAGCCCTCGTTCACCGCGCTCGCCAGGGGGCCGCCCGCGTACATAGCCCGGATCAGAGCAGCCTGCCTCTCGTCGATCCCCGGCTTGCCGATCCCGTGGATCGCGATGTTGGGCACGGGATCGGGTCCCCGGAAGATCAGGGGTGATTGCTCGGTGAAGGCGATCGGGCGCACCCGCGTCAATTCCACGGCGAGGCGCGCCATGAACCCGGATTGGTAATTTCGCGAATCACCGACCGGCTGTCCGAGTTCGATCGTGTCCTGCGTCTCGAAGTGGCTGCGGGTGAGGTCGTTCGTACCGGCGAACGGCACGAAGGCCGCCTCTCCTTTCGCGTAGAGCGGCAGGATCGTCTCGCGCAGCGCCGGATGAAGGCTCCAGTCGGCATCGAGCGGGAGGGCTGCCGCCGGGTTCGCCGGATCGGGTCGAGCCACCGCCAGATTCGGCCGGGCTCGATAGTAGAAGTCGCTGCCGGTCGGGATTACCACATTGGCGGCGTCGTAAGCCCCCCGCAGGAAGACGACGAGAAGGCGGGCATCGGCTTTGGGCGCCGCCCACACCCGGCCCGCGACGGTGCTGGCACCGAAGGCGGCGGCAGCGCGGATGAGATCGCGTCTGTTCATCGATCCGCCTCCTCAATGCATGAACTCGGGGGAGGACAGGAACAACGTGTTCCAATCCTGGGGCGAGACCGCCCGACGCAAGGCGTCCCTCGTCCGCGGCGTGAGGGTCGCCATCAGCGGCCCGAAATAGAGACCATTCTGCAGGAGCGGAAAGGCAGGTTCCTCGACCGCATCGAGGGCGCCAGACTTGAACAGCCCCGCCGAGCCGGAGCCGATCTGGCGCGCGATCTCGAAGCGCATCGTGAGCTGGCCTGGGCCGCTCCAGGCAGCGGCGTCGAGCGGATACCCGTCGGGTGTCGAGCGATTGAAGAGGCCCTCTCCGAGGCGGTTCAACCAGTTCTGGACTGGGGTCGTATTCAGAATGACCCGGTCGTCATAGGCCAGCCGCAGGGCCGAAAAAACATAGCGGACCGGATCCTTGAAGCCCGAGCCGGCCGCGTCCACGAATTCCGGAGAGTGGACGAGCGCGCCCAGCACTGCCGCGGTATCGCCGTCCGTTCGAGTGAAGACCGCGGCGAGCCGATCGACGAGAGCATTCGAGGGCGAACGCCCCATCAGATAGAGGGCCATTGCCCGGGAGACGTTGCGGGCGGTTGCGGGATGCCGGGCCAGAACGTCGAGCGCCTCCTCGATCTCGGCATAGCCACGACTGTGGATGGTATGACCAAGCAGAACCTTGCTGCCGTAATCGTGCCGGGCCGGGTTGAACAGGAAGAGCCCCTTTCGGACGAGATCGCCCTGAAGCTCTGGCTTCACCCTGGGGTTTTCGGGCCGCGAATCGATACCGGCCCCCGTGAGAATACGAGCCAATTCCTCCACGTCGTGCTGCGCGTACCCCCCTCCGACGCCGAGGGTGTGAAGTTCCATGAGTTCGCGGGCGTAGTTCTCGTTGAGCCGACCAGCAGCATTCTCGACGTTATCGAGGTAGCGCAGCATCGCCGGGTGCTCGAGCGTCGCAGTCAGGAGATCGCGGAATCGCCCAAGGGCATTGGGGCGGATGGCAGTGTCGAGAAAGTCGCCGACGAGGACGCGCAGATTGGCCTTGCCCTGATGCACGTTGAAGCGGTTGAACCAGAACCAAGTCATCCGCTCCCGAACCTGATCCGGCGCATAGAGCGCTCGCAGGATCGTGGCGGTCAGTGATTGCCGGTAGGCGTCGTTCAAGGCGCCCTGATAGGCGGATTGAGCCGCCTTCTTGGCGTTCAGATCGGCGAGCCCATTCGCGGCCTTGGCTTGTGCGTCGAAAGCGACGACGCGATCGATCAAGGCGCCCTGTGGCTGGATCGAATGGATTTGGGCCTGAGCCACGGGCGGGAGTGCCATCGCGTGGGACGGCCGCAGTTGCGCCGACAGCCAGGCTTCCCGCCCTTGCGCCCGCAGCGCGGAGAAACTCGTCGGCGTCGCTCCCCAGGTCAGCGCGTCGAGAAGCGCGAGGTCCGACGACGGTGACCCGACGGGCGCTGCAAATACCGGCCCACAGGTCAGGATGGCCCAAACGAGAGCGGTCCGAACGATCGCCGCGCCACACAACCTCGACATGAGTCGCCCCCTCCGGCTTATCCGTAAGGTGCAACTCGCCGAGGAAACATGGCGGTGGAATGTCGGGGAGAAGGCAGGCGCGGCGGAGAAACCGACCGGAAACCAGATTGTGGCCCACCGCCTGCCACCTGTCGCCCCCCCTTCGAACTTGGACCCGCCCCTTCGGGACGGTGCCCTTACCGGCCGAAGATGCCCTTCAGGAACTGGGCGGTACGATTACGCTTTTTCTTGCGCTCGAGTTCGTTCGCATCCTTGACCCAGGCCACCTGCACAACGCGACGCTCGCCCGCGAAAGGCTCGTGGCCGTGCCAGGAATTGTCAGCGCGAAGGAACGCGAACATCGTGCCCATGGTGGGAGGGACCTCGACCGCGAAGGGTTCATAGTTCTTGCCGTCATAAAGTACCCGCAGGCGCCCGGCCGCCGGAGCGTCCCAGGCGTCGTTCATGTAGATCAGCATCGTCATCACCTTGGACGGGCCATCGGTGTGGATCGAGCCGTATTTCAGCTGACTGCGCTTCATGATGGTGGTGAGGCGCGGACATGAGACGAGATCGATGCCGAACTTCTCACCCATGATCCGCGAGAAGGCGTCGCTTTCCAGTTCTTCGATCAGCGCTTTGAAGCGGCCCTTCAAGGCGACCTCGTCGACGGTGAGATAGCCGGGCTTGGCGATCGCCGGAAAATCCTGGCGGATCTCATCGACGGCTTCCGGCTTCAGAACGTCGTTTCCGAGAAAGAAGCTGTAGGGCTCCCGCGATACGGGAGCGGCACGCACGGCATCGAGATTGAGGATCGACAGTCCCGTCATGGCTCAGACGTTCGTCCATTCCGGCGGACCGAACCGTCAGCCGGTGGTCGCGCGCTGGGTTAAGCGCCCGCGGGGCGCAATCTCGGTGGATAGAGCGCGCGATTGCGGCAAGCGGACGGCAACCCCTTTCCGCGTCACACGGAAACTGCCATGCTTGGCCGCATCGAAACAGAGGAACGGCGCCGCGTATCGTGACGAGATGCCTCGCACTCGCCCTCTGCGCCATCCTGGTGACGCCGGCCAGTGCTCAGAATCCCCTCCCCTCGACCCAGCGCTTGACCTGCGCCGATGCCATGGCTTTGGTGAGGGACAGAAGATCGCTTTGGATCAACCCCGGCAACGCAGCCGCTGAGCGCTTCGTGCGGGACCGCAGTCAGTGCAATCTGACGGAGATTGCAGAACTGCGCTTCGTTCCGACACGCGATAACCCGGAATGTCCCATCGGCTATCGTTGCCGCGAGCCCGACTTCGGTGACTGGGACTGGTAGCGGTTCCGTCGACGCGGGCGGAAGCCGAGTTGCCGGAGGTCGCAGGGCAGCGCCACGATCTCGCCACGACCGGACGGCAATGCCACCGGCAATCCGTGCCGTCTCGGCATCCAGCCATAAGAACAATGACAAGGGGAGGCGCACGTGCCCGCATTGAGGACAGGCCTCGGCCTGCAAGCCGGGATCACGGCGCTCTTCGCTCTCGCTCTTCTGATCCTGCCGGGCGTGTCCACGCCGCTGTATGTCAGCCTCAGCGGCTTCGCCATGGCGGCGATCCTCATCGCGTCCGGCAAACTCTCCGACTACCTGAAGGTTTTCGTGTCGGTCTACGGGATCGGCTACGTGCTGCTCGCGGGTTCGAAAACGCTGGCCACCATGGGCAGCCTGCCCGCCGTCGTGGCGGCACTGCTGCCCCCAGCCTTCGCTGCCACGGGCGCCGTGGTCTTCGCCGGCGTGGTCCTCGCCATCTCACATTGGAAACCGGTCCGCGACATCACCCTGATCGCCGACCCGTATTTTGCAAACCGAGACAAGCCAACCAAGGAGATCGGCCTGTTCCGCTGGTTCGGGCGCACGGAGGGTCAAATCGGCCAGCGGCTCGTCGCGCTGTCGATCTTCGTCAATTTTGCGGACGTCGCGCTGACGCTGCGGTTCAACTTTTTTTATCGTGACCTCTACAACTCCATCCAGGAATACGACCAGCAGGCTTTCTGGTATCAGCTGGCCTGGATCTTCGTCCCGCTGGCCCTCCTGAACATCGCCATCGGCATGTTCGACCTGTTCGTCGATTCCTCGTTGCACATCCGCTGGCGCACCTGGCTGACCCACAGCCTCTACGAGCGCTGGCTCGGCGCCGGTACGCACTACCGTATTCCCTTCACCGACGAAGATGCCGACAATCCGGATCAGCGTATCCAATCCGACGTGAACGCCTTCATCCAGCAGACAGCTGGTGTATCAATTCGCCTGTTGTCCCAGGCTGCTCAGCTCGTCTCATTTATCGTCGTGCTCTGGACCCTGAGCCGCGATTTCGTCCTGCCCTTCACCGACATGGTGATCCCGGGCTTCCTGGTCTGGCTGGTGATCGCCTATGCGTTGGTCGGAACATGGCTCACCCATCTGATCGGGCGTCCCCTCATCGGGCTTAACTTCCGCCAGGAGCAGGTCGAGGCGGATTTCCGCTTCTCGCTCGCTCGAAACCGCATCTACTCCGAGCAGATCGCGCTGCTGCGCGGCGAGCGGGCTGAGAGCACGCGGCTCGCCACCCTGTTTCATGCAATCATCGACAACTACATCGGCATCATCTTCCGACGCATCAAGCTGATCGCCTTCACCTTCAGCTATCGACAAGCCAGCGCGATCTTCCCGCTGGTCATTGCCGCTCCGTCGTTCTTCGCCAAGAAGATCACCCTCGGCGCTTTGCAGCAGACGTCCAGCGCCTTTGGAAGCGTGCAGGAATCGCTGAACTTCTTCATCACCTCCTATCTGACGCTGGCTTCCTACAGGGCGAATACGATTCGTCTTGGCTCGTTCAAACGGGCAATGACGAAAGCGGAGGCCCTTTCAGCGGCGGGCTATGGCCTCGTGCAAGGCAACGAAACCACCGGTGAGGTGGTCGCCCGGAACCTCACGCTCGCCCTTCCGGACAACCGCGAAATCGTTACGGCGGAACGGCTGACGCTCCAACGGGGGAAAGCGACGCTGGTCACCGGCCCATCCGGCTCCGGCAAATCGACGCTGTTCCGCGCGATCGCTGGGGTTTGGCCCTTCGGTCGAGGTCGGGTCGACGTCCCGGCTGGCCAGTCAGCCCTCGTCCTGCCACAGCGGCCCTACCTCCCGCTCGGTACGTTACGTGGAGCGGTGGTCTACCCGAACACAACGGATCAATTCACGGATGCGGCAATCCAAGACGCCCTGATCGCGGCCCAGCTTCCGCAATTCGCCGACCGGCTCGACGAAGTGGATAGCTGGGACCGGCGCCTGTCCGGTGGTGAGCAGCAGCGCCTCGCTATCGCCCGGGCTGTCCTGACCAAACCGGATTGGCTGTTCCTCGATGAAGCCACGGCCGCCCTTGATGAGCCCAATGAAGCTGCGATCTATCGCATGCTGCGGGAGCGACTTCCTGGCACAACAATCGTGTCCATCGGGCATCGCTCGACCCTTCATGCCCTCCACGACCGGCGCATCGACATGCAACCGGTCGACGACGGCCGGTTCACTCCTCGGGAGGTTTCCTCGACTGTCGTCGCTCAGTAGAGGTCAGCGCAGAAAGGTCAGTGCAATCGGTGCCAGGATCGCAGTGAGGAAGGCATTCAAGCCAAGGGCAATACCCGCGAAGGCGCCGGCAACCTCGTTGACCTGAAAAGCACGTGCCGTTCCAACCCCATGCGCAGCAAGGCCCGCCGCGAAGCCGCGAGCGCGCATGTCCCGAATGCGCAGAACGTTCATCAGCGGCGTGACCAGGATACCGCCCGTCATTCCGGTCAGCATGACGATCACGGCCGCCAAGGTCGGGTCGCCCCCCAAAGTCTGGGCGATCCCCATGGCCACCCCAGTGGTCACCGACTTCGGCGCGAGCGAAATGATGACCTCGCGAGGAATGCCGAACGCTTGGCCAAGAAGCAGAGTCGAGCCCAGAGCCACTACGGAGCCGACGATGAGGGCCGCCGCCATTGGAGCGAGCGAACGCAGCACGGTGGCGCGATATTCATAGAGCGGAATCGCCAGGGCAACCGTCGCAGGCCCCAGCAGGAAATGCACGAACTGAGCGCCATCGAAATAGGTGGCGTAGGGTGTGCCGGTCGTCTCCAGAACCGTCGCCGTGAGGGCTATGGCGATCAATACGGGATTGGCCAACGGATGACGGTTGGTTGCCTGAGCGATCCGATCGGCCACGACGTAGGCCAGTAGCGTCACCGTCAGCCAAAGCAGTGGCGTACGCGAGAGATAGACCCAGACAGCAAAATCCGGGGTCACGGGTGCGCCTTCGGTTTCGCCAACGCGTACGAGACAGCGACGAACGTGACCGCAGTGGCTGCCAATGTTGCCACCGTCGAGATTAGTACGATCGCACCGAGGGCCACGCCCTGTGCGGCAAGGACGTCAAGGCGCCCGACAATGCCGGCTCCCGCCGGCACGAACATCAGCGAGAGATTGGCCAGGAGCCCCTTCCCGGTCCCCTCCAGGCGGCCATCGATCAGCGGGAGCGCTAACAGGCGTGGACCCAATCGTGGTGCCCGATCTCTTAGGATCAAAAACAACAGGAGCAGCGCCATTCCGATCAGGGGTCCCGGCACCGGTAACCCGGTGGCATGGGCCAGGGCCTCCCCGCAAAGTTGCGCGAAAAGAATCAGGGTCAAGCAGAGGATCATCGCAGCAACCCAGTCAATTCAGGGCAAGTGGCCCTTCCGCGGCAGCGCGCCGCGTATCGGCTATGGCAGCCTCGTCGAAACCGAGCAGAACGCCCAGGCGGTGCACGAGCGCCTCTTCGAATTCGTGAACAACGCCGTCCGCACCTGCAACGGACCAAGCCATCGCCAGCAGCCGCCCTCTCCGCTCCTTGTCGACGGCGTGGCCGATCATCTCGACCAGTTGCGCCATATCCCGGGTTTCGGCGTCGAAATCGGCGGCACGAGCGATCAAGACCTCGGCTTCGCTCCGGGTCTCGGTGAAACGACCTTCGACAAGGCGGGCAAGCCGTTCCGTCTCTTCCGGAGCCAGGACGCCATCGGCGCGCGCGACGTGAACAAGGAGTGCGATCGCAGCGAGGCGCTCATCGGCCTCACCGCCAGCGTGCGTAGGGTCTTTGAGACCGAGTGTATCGACGGCGTAGGCACGAAGGCGGGCGATCAGGGACATCATGAACCTCAAACGTCGCTGGAAGCCTTCGGGGGCAGCTAATGAGCCGTCAAGCATCCGCTCAGACGTATCGGACAATGCCCTACGACCGTGTCAGAGATGCATCGTTTCCCGCCCTTTCACCCTCACAGCAGGATTCAGAAAGCTTGCCATCCGCTGCGCCGCCCGATATGACCCTCCACCACACGGTTCGCCTTGGCTTCGACAGGCGACGCGGAACCGAGCCGCAATAGCTCAGCTGGTAGAGCACCTCATTCGTAATGAGGGGGTCGGGGGTTCGAATCCCTCTTGCGGCACCACATACCTCATTCGTTTCGAAGTCGTATGTGATAGCGCGAGCAGGCATCTGCCCTTACATTCGCAATACATTGGGACTGAATTCCCGGCCTCTTAGACGACCGGGAGCACGACGTGAAAAGGGGAAGCGACAAGTAGCGCTCCCCCGTTTTCGTCTAGGCCGCTCTCGTTGCCTTAGCGCTGGCCAGCGTGATCGCCGTCGCGCATGTTGCCAGTCGGCTCCTGCACGTGGGCCTCGAGGAACCAAAGCTGCTTGTCGACCCCGCGCGAAACTTCGGTCAGGAGATCGGACGTGCCAGCATCACCGGCCTCATCCGTGTCATCGATGTTCTGGCGCACTGCGTTGGCATAAACGCCATAGCGGTCGATGAGCGCCGCAAGATGATCAGCGACGGCATAGGCATCGAGGGGATAGGGCGCGAGCTGCGATCCTGAGGCCACGGATGTGGCTGTGCCACGTGCCGTCCCGCCGAGTTGGGTGATTCGCTCGGCCACTTTGTCATTGTAGTCATCGAGTTCCGTGCGGAAGCCATCGAGCATCTCGTGAATGCCGATGAATTGAGGTCCTTTCAGGTTCCAGTGAGCCTGTTTGACATCAAGGGCTAGATCGATCCCATCTGAGAGACGGGCGTTCAGCACATCGATCGACACCTTCTTCGCGTTGGACTTCGTACCGTTCTGGGTCTCATGGAGACGCTGATTACCGGCTTGGGACTTGGAATCGGCCATTCGGATGGTCCTTCAGTTTCGTAAAGAGCACACGACCAAACTCAGATCCCGAGCGCATGATGCGACGATGCCTCGAATTTGGCTGAACGTGATCACGATTGGGCAGCGATCAGCGCCTCCCGTTCGATCAGTCTGCCATTCAACGACAGGCTCTCGCCCATGTTCCTAACTATGCACAGAGCGCATGGATCATCCCCGCAAGACGGCGTCTCTTGCGTTCAGCCCGATGACTCCCGGCGAGCCTTGTCGAACAACGACATAGATATCCGATTGAAAACGCCCTCGCGCCCAGTTG
This sequence comes from Methylobacterium sp. Leaf113, assembly GCF_001423325.1. NCBI lineage: Bacteria > Pseudomonadati > Pseudomonadota > Alphaproteobacteria > Hyphomicrobiales > Methylobacteriaceae > Methylobacterium > Methylobacterium sp. Leaf113. The sequence continues at coordinate 33,778 of NZ_LMNJ01000052.1, read as the reverse complement.
TAATCACTAACTTTCGAGATACACGATAGATTTATCGAATTCTAAGTGAATTTAAGCTGAAAGGCTCAGCGCGGACACTGGGAATCTCTCTGGGATTTGTCAGCATGGGCGAGCCTCCTAGGCGTCTGCTCTGCGCATGTGTAATTCAAATGACCGCGACTGCGTGGCAAAAGGCCGAAAGCAGTGACGTTTCTTTAGAGAATTACCCTCATTCCTTCTCGAGATCCGGTAGCTAGAGCGCCGCCGTCGGAAGCATGGCGTCTTGTGATGACAAAGGCAGCAGTCGATTTCGACCAGTCCGACGAAGGACCTTTCGATCCTATCGCCGAGCCTGTCACCGAGACGGGATTACCCAAGTTGCGGATCCTTGTGATTCACAATCGCTATCAGGTTCGCGGCGGTGAAGATTCAGTGGTGGCGCAGGAAGTCGATAGCCTCCGGCGCTCGGGGCAACGCGTAGAGACTTTGTTCTTCGACAACGCTGGCATCCGAACAGGGTGGGACCGTCTCCGAACCGCCTATGAGGCGCCCTACGCCCAGCGTGGGATCGCCACGGTGGTCGACGCGGTCCGAGCGTTCAGGCCGGATGTCGTACACGCCCATAATGTTTTTCCGCAGATATCCCCTGGCGTGCACCAAGCGATACGGGCGGAAGGCGTAGCAACAGTTCAGACGCTTCACAATTTTCGCGTGACCTGTGCGAACGGTATTTTCATGCGCGAGGGGCGCCCGTGCGAAGATTGCATCGATGGCTCTCCGTATCAGGCAGTAAGGCACGCTTGCTACCGGGGGTCTCGTTTGGGTTCGCTTGCGGTAGCGCGAATGATCGACGTGCATCGACGCTCCGGGACGTGGACGCACGACGTCGATCGTTTCATCGCACTCACACCGTTTGCGCGAACGCGCTTCCTCGCAGCCGGTCTTCCGGGCCATCGAATCCGGATCAAACCCAACGGGCTTGCGGACCCAGGCTTCGATAGGGAAGCTCCGCGCAACGGCGTCCTGTTTGTCGGACGTTTGGTTCCAGAGAAGGGTGTCGCTACTCTCGCAGAGGCGGCTCGTGCCTGCCGAATTCCTATCACTCTGATCGGCGAAGGGCCTCTCGAAGGCCGGCTGCGAGATACGCCTGGAGTAACTCTTCTCGGCCCACAGCCCCCTACTACCGTCCAGGCCATGATGGCCCGAGCTGAAGCTCTCGTGGTGCCGTCACAGTGGTACGAAGGTATGCCGATGGTGATCGCCGAGGCGTTCAGCCTCGGCACGCCCGTTGTCGCATCGCGGATCGGAGCGCTCGCCGACCTGATCGTCGATGGGAGAACAGGTTTGCATGTCGAGCCTGGCGATCCCGTGAGCCTCGCTCGCGCACTCAACCAAATCGCCGACGCACCGGTTGCCACGCGGGACATGGGGCGCGCAGCCCGTCGGGTCTACGAACAAGAATGGACCGCTGACGTCGTCACCGCCCGTGCCCTGCTGATTTATCGCGAAGCGATCGCCAGTCGCGAAGACACCGCCGCTCGAGACGCAGCATGACCGGCCCCATTGCGCGAACCAGCCAGCCATCTTCCTACGCTTGGGGACATGATCCGGATGTTCCTCATTTCAACCTCGGCGGCGTTCCGATCTCCATTACGGATATGAACGGCCTCGTATCCGCCATTCGGCGTCGCTTGGCCCGCAGGTCGGCCGCTCCGGGAACCTTCGTGGTGTTTCGTGATGCACATGGGATCGTCCGGGCACAGGACGAGCCGTCCGTCAAAGCGGCGCACGACGCTGCCCTCCTGGTCTGTGCGGATGGCCGCCCCCTGGCCTGGGTAGGCTGGCTCCGCGGACACAGGGGCATCGATCAAGTACCAGGAATCGAATCTGTCGAGGTCGTCTGTCGAGCTGGTGTTGAAGCGGGGTGGCGCCACTTCTTCCTCGGAGGAGGTCCCGGGGTCGCCGAGCGTTTGGCCGCGGAGATGCGCGATCGGGCACCGGGGTTAATCATAGCCGGAGCAGAAACTCTTCCGTATCGGCCGCTGACCGAACCGGAATCGCAGGATCTGCATCAAAGGCTGTTGAGCGCCGGAACCCAGATCCTCTGGATTGGGCTCAGCACGCCGAAACAGGAGCTCTTCCTCCACACCCACACCCCCTTCCTTCCGGGGGTTATCGGCATGGGCGTCGGGGCGGCTTTCGACGTCAACACCGGAGCGATCGCACGAGCGCCTCGCATGATGACGCGATGGGGGTTGGAGTGGCTCTATCGCCTGATCCGTGAGCCCCGCCGTCTCAGATCACGCTACGCGCAGGTCGTCCCTCGGTTCCTAGCGATCGTGGCCTTCAATCGTGCAGGACGCGGCTAAGGTCTATTCGCCTCGAATGGAGCAGATCCCCCCGACCGTGACTGGTCAGCACACGAATCATCGCTCAATCTGGAGAATTGGTCAGTACTTTGCGGTAGGCAGCGGTTGCAGCAGCGAGGGAAAAGCGCTTGAGCGCCGGCACAGCCAGGTGACGCAGATTTGTGCGTCGCTCTGGATCGTCAAGCAGATCCAGGGCCGCCGAAACCCACCCGTTGACGGTCATCGGGCGGACAACGCCACAGGCATAGGCGTCGAGAAGTTCGCGAGCGCTCCCCGAATGCGGTGAGGCCAGCACGGCCGTTCCACATTGGAGCGCCTCCTGGATGACGATACCCCAGACATCACCACGGCTCGGGAAGAGGAAGAGCCGCGCCGACGCATAGATCGCGTTCAGGCCCTGTTGCTGAACAAAGCCGTCGAAGTGCGCATTCACCCCCGCCTCTGCGAAGCGTGATTGCATCTCGCCGCGCAATGGGCCGTCCCCAGCGACTCGGATCCGCAGTTCCCGGCCGCGCCCGTGGCAGGCAAGGACGACTTCCGTGAAGAAGCGCGCGCCTTTTACTTCTTCGTTGAGGATCCCGCAAAAGAGGATGTCATACGGTCGATCGCGGTCGGACTGCATTGCGCCCTCAAGACCTTCTGGCTCCCAGGCGGGAAACAGTGGGGCGAGGGCGAGACGCTCGGCAGCCAAACTATAGCCTTCTAGCAACCGCAAACTTCCGTCACTCGCTCCGAGACCGAACCGAGCCTTCGGTACCAGCAGACGGCGCATCGTTCGATGTGACCACGAACGTTGTCCGGGATCAGTATCGGGCACGCCATCGGTGCGCAGACCATAGGGAATGGCGAGCAAGCGGGCCGTCACAGCGGCCATCAGCATGGTCGGAGCGAAGTCGTTGACGACGATCAAGCTTGGGCGGAGCGTGATGATGCGGGGTACGATGTACGGGTTGATGTAGAGGTTGCTGACCGCGCTCCGATACCAGCGTAAGCCCGGGATCACTTCAAAGCGATAGGCTTTGGGATCGGGCAACTCCCACTGGCGCGCGGCCTCCCGTGCACTGCACGCCAGAACATGGAGCGGCCGGTCCAGTTCCGAGCCCAGACGCTCGTAGAGCCGATGCATGTAGGGCGCGCGTGCACCGATAATGATCGCGATAGGGCGGCTGCGATCGCTGTTTCGCGATCGAATGGCCTGATTGGCATTCATCGAGCGTCACGAGCCCGTCCACCCATCAGGGCGTCGACCTGATAGAGTCCCCAATTCGGCTCTAACACGTGGCGTGGCATGAGCATGAGATCGTCCGGCCCAAGCGCGACACCACGCCTTGTCGTATAAAACGTCCGATAGCCCGCGCGACGTGCGAGAGTAATGTCGCGCGCCGGGTCGAAGTCGACGTTGGCAACCCCCCATGGGCAGGCGAAGTGCCGGATGGCTACGCCGGTCATCGCCTCCAAGTCCCGGCGCGATCGACCGAGTTCATCCGTAACCTCTGTCTCGCTAAGGTGGCGGAGATTTCTGTGCGTCGCAGAGTGTGACCCGACATCAAGACCGGCGGACTGCCAAGCAGCGACGGCTGAACGATCCATATAACTCGCACCATACCTGTTTGCCTTCGGAGGAGCATCAATCCAATCGCTGACAAGGAACAGGATGGCGGGTGTGGAAGAGGCCTTGAGGACTGGGAGAGCTACCGAAAGGTTGTCGAGATAGCCATCATCGAAACTGACGAGAAAGTAGCGACGATCAAGGGTGGCGCCACTCTTCACAAGATCGGCCGCCCGATCCGCCGTAACAAAATCGCCGAGTTCGCTTAGGTAGTCCAGTTGTCGAGCAAAAGACTTCTGCTGCTCGGGTAGCACATGGTGATAGCAAAGGGTGTAGAGGCCAGGGGACGAGTTAGCGATCGAATAAGTGAGCGCACGTACCCGCAAGGCCATCTCGCGCAGAAGCGGCGTGTCGCGGATGAATGTTTTGAGCGCTTTCACCATGAAGGCATCCTACTACCTCCGTTCAAATTTTTCAGCCAACTGCCGGATCGCCTCAACTCGGATTGCGCATATCGTTAAATTAAGGATCCCTGGTGTCTTTCTTGGAAATGCATTCCCACACGGGAGGCGATATCGATTGTTTCGACGTACGACGTTCCGAACTTACGTTCATAGGCCGGTCGAAGGCATAAAAATCGATGAGTACGACGTTAGCAATTGGTGCCTGCCTGGTACCCGAAATTTGGGACGACACCCTCTGGTCGCTGCCCAAGTGCAACATCTTTTCGTCGTGGATGTGGGGGGCTTACAAGGCGCGAGTCGGCTGGACCGTAACCCGACTCATAGTGCGCAACACTGAGGGCCTTCCCGTCGCACTGATCCAGTATCAAGTGAAGCGACGTGGGTTTCTCCGCTTCATCCTAGTCCAGGGGGGGCCACTCCTGACGGAGCAGGGCGAGAAGCATGCTGAGGCAGCGATTAATCTCTTTCTGGACCACCTTGCACTCAGTCGCTTCGATCTGCTTGCCGTCAGCTTCGAACACTTTCAGAGCGACGCCGTCATTGTGGCCCTGCTTCAAAACCGATTTGTACCTATCCAGTCGGCTAAATATTTTACCCTGGAAATCGATGTGTCAGGGGGTACCGAGATCATTTTGCAGAGAATGGACCAGCGCTGGCGAAAGGCTTTGAAAAAGGCCCAACGCAATCCTGACGTGACCACGCATTTCCTGACCGATCCGAATGATCGCCTGGCGGCATTCGACACGTTCTGGACGATGTACAGTGCTCTTCAGGCAAGAAAGGGGTTCCGGGACAGCCTTAACGGTCCAGCTATCCGCGATCTCATTGCGCATGATCCACATCACCGCATTCTTGAAGTCCGAGAAAACGGCGAGCCGGTGCTGATTCGGATCGCCCATGTCTCTGACACACGCTTTACGGACTTCTACACCGCCTCCAACGATCGAGCGCGTGCCTGCGCGGCACCCACGTTGGCCGTGTGGCGCTTCGTCGAGCAAGCTCACGCGGAAGGTCGGCAAACATTCGATTTCGGTGGGATAGACCCGGCCGACAACCGAGGTGTTTTCGATTTTAAGCATGGATTGACCAAAAAGGTGGCCCTCAGCGGCCCGCGCTGGATCTATGGCCGTACCCCGAGGCTGCGGGACGCTGCCGCTGCGTTCCTTGCCTATCGCTGATCTGCGATTCCGCTTCATACGATGAGCCACGGAGTCCCTGTGATCGAACCAGTGCGCGATAACGAACTGGTCGTCGCTCGGATGAAACGCTTCGTCCGGCGTCCAGCCCTGGCCTCCGTGCTGGATCAGGCTGCCGTCAGCGGCTTCGGTTTCCTCAGCGGTATCGCTGTTGCACGCCTTGTCGGCATCGAGGAATTTGGCCTCTTCGTACTGGTCCTGATCATCACGGCTTTCGCACAGGGGCTGCACAACGCCCTGGTGACGGCACCGATGATGACGCTTGTCGCACGTGGGCGCCGGGCAGCCTCCACATACGAGGCCACCGTCCTAGCCAGCGCCATGCTGGTCTCGCTGGTTGCAGCGACCGGGACAGCGCTGGCGCTCGTCGCCATCTTCGCCCTGCGACACCATCCCGTCGAGTTCGACATCGTCGTCTCGGGCGCGGCCCTGACAGTCGCGCAGAATCTGCAACTCACGGTACGCAGAATCCTGTTCATCCGTGGACGCGGTCTCCTCGCCTTCGCGATGGATAGCGTTCGAGCCTTAGTTTTTTCCTTTGCGATCGTGGCAGTGTGGTGGAGCGGACTCGTCCTCAATGCGGCGTCAGCCACCGCACTCCTGGCGGCAACTGCCCTCATCACTGTGGTTCCCCTTGCTTACGGTATCTGGCGGACACCTCGACGTGGACTACGCTTTCGGCCTGTCGCTCACCGACATTGGGGGATCGGGCGCTGGATGTTCCCTTTGGTCTTCGTCACGTTCGGACAGGAACAACTAGCTTGGATCATCGCCGGTGTCGTGTTGGGTGACGAAGCGATCGGTGGTCTGCGCGCAGCGCAGTACCTCGTCGGCTTCGTCATCATCCTTCTGACTGCAACCGAGAATATCCTGCCGACCGCAGCGGCACGAGCGTTCGAGACTGGCGGCGAGCAAGGCCTGCGCACCTATCTGAAGCGAATGGCGTTGAAGCTCGGTCCCATGATTGGCCTGCTTCTCGTCACCATCGCGCTCCCAGCCGGGACGTGGCTCACCCTCGTCTTCGGGCCAGCCTTCGCAGCCTATGCTACCAGTGTCCGCGTTCTGGCAGTCGCAGTCGCCTGCATTTTCATTCGTGATATGGTAACCCAATACTTTCGGGCGATCGAGGATACTGGGCCGGTCTTTCAAGCGTTTGTGATCAGCCTCATGGTCTCACTCGTGATCATGTACCCGATGATTGTCTATGCCGGGATCACCGGCGCTGCGTTCGTCATCACGATCGGGCACGCAATGTCGGCGGCGCACCTCATGCTAATCATGCGACAACGATCGGCAAACTACAGCCGATCAGCGATGCCCGCCGGTTAATCGCCAATTGGCAAAAATGCTGGGCGCATCCAATCCGCGTGACCCGGCATCGTCGGACTCATTTTACCGGCCTTTACGATAATGTCGAAGTCCTAACACGATTCCGGGGCTATTCACGTCGCTGAAACGCTTCTGGAGGGAAGTGTCGAGATCGGCATATGCGCGAGCATCGAGGGAGGAACACGCTTGCTGAACCTGTTTCTTGTGCTGGCAATCCCAGTTTGGTTCACGATGCTGTATCCGCTTGCCCGCCGCAACCTCGCGGTGGCGGTACGTCCGCTTGATGCCCGACTTGTCCTGCCAATGGTGCTGGTCTGCACCTTTGCCTTCATGCCCCTCGTTTTCACGGTCCCCCGCGAGGACGGAAACGCGGTGCTGGAGGAAGGGCTCAGCGCTTCGAACATCATCACCCTGGTGCTCACTGGGCTTACCGGGCTTTACCTTCTTGGCAAGATCGGTCTCGACCGCCGCATCGCATTGTTGCCCTTCGCAATGCCTTATCTTCCCTTTACTCTCATGATCGGCATGGACGGACTGAGCACAGCTTGGTCGATTGTACCACCCTATACACTTTATCGTAGCGTAGAGCTGCTGATCTTTTATCACGCCTCGATTGTAATATTCGATCAAAGCGATATTGAATACCGTTTCGCCGATATTTTGGCCATTATAATTCTATCTTGGCTCGCTGCTGTACTGCCGATCATCCTTGAGAGTTTAGCGCACGGAATTATCTTCTCGGCAGCAAAAAACAATATGATGCCATACGTTTGTGCGATGCTGGGCTTCCTGGTCATCTTCCGGCCGCCCCAAAGGCGGCGGGGCGCCTATCTTGGCCTGGCCCTTATTGGCTTCGTCGTCGCCGGGTCGGCGGCCAGCACGGGGGCACTCGTTGCAGTCGGCCCGGCCATGTTGATGTCGTCGCGTCATGTGGTCCTGCGTAACTTCGGTATTTTCGGAGCGCTCGCGGCCATCGCGGGTTTCGTCCTATTGATGCTCGACCTTGCGGCATTCCCGGCTCTCCTCGACCTCCTCGCCACCATCCTGCAGAAGCCGGCTGTCGAATTGGCGAATGGTACAGGACGGTCGACCTTCTGGCCCACCTTCATCGCTGCGACGCAGGATCGGCTCGCAGGTTCGGGATTCTCGGCCGGCGACCGGTTCATTCAGCTCCTGATCCCGACTACGACACTTGCTGAAACCTTGGGCCGGGAAGACGTGTTCATCACGAGTTCGCACAACATGTTTCTCAGCGCCTGGGCCGGCACGGGCATGATCGGCCTCGGCTTCTCCTTTGTCGTCCTGTTCACGACGCTGTCCTGGGGCATGAAGCTTGATCTGGGGGGACGCCGCTTCGTCGCATCATGCGTGCTGATGCTGGTGCTGAACGGCATGACCACGCCTGGAATTTACCAGGACTGGAACGTCAATGTTCTGGCGCTTGCGGGACTGCTCGCCTTCATTCGCGTTCAGCTGCCTCCGGATGGTCGGGCCGACCGGCCTGCACCCATCTCGACCGATCTGCGTCCCGAAGCGGCGGTCGCAAACGCGTGGCGCATTTCGTGAAAGCACTTCAAACACAGGCTGCTTCCGCCGCAACTTGTTCCGAAATCGGCCGGATCGAACAATCAGACCGGGACTCGCTGGGTCTCGGTGTCCCGGTGCAGGATATTATCCAGCAGGTGGCCTGCCCACCGCCGACTGCGTAACGGAAAGCGTCCATGGCTGTCATCGAACGCGCCCCACCCGTAATCCTTAAGCACTTCGGTGCCGATACCGAGGTATCGAGCGCGCCCCTCCCCTGGTTCCTGGAGATGAGCGAGGTCGGCCGTATTTTACGCCGCCGCTGGGTCACCGTAATCCTTCCGGTTCTCCTTTTATCGGCTCTCGCGGTTGGATATCTGGCGCTGCCAGCGCAGTACGCGGCAACGACCCAACTCATCATCGACCCACGTGGCCTCGCTGTTCTGAAGGACGAGGCCAATCCGCAAAGTCAGGCGAACGAATCGACCCTGCTTCTGGTCGATAGTCAGTTGCGCGTGCTTCAGTCGGACGACGTCCTGCGCAGGGTGGTGCTTTCACAGAAGCTTGCCAGTGATCAGGACTTTGTAGAGCCCAGCGCCATCGATCGACTCCGGACGTGGGTTGGGCATCTGGTAGGCCGAGCGTCGGAGCCGGAATCCGACCCGACCCTCACAGCCCTGCGAGCCTTGCGCGACCGAATGTCGGCCAGACGCCTTGAACGGAGTTTTGCCGTCGACGTTTCCGTTTCGACCAACGACCGGGAAAAGTCCGCCCGCCTTGCTCAGAGTATTGCGGAGACCTACCTCTCGACGGAAATCAGCAATCGGTCCGAAGCGATACGACGAGCTCGGGAGGGCCTCAACAGCCGTCTCGGAGAACTGCGCGACAGCGTTCAGCAGGCCGAGAATGCTGCACAGGCGTTCCGCAACAAGAACAATCTGGTAGGCACGCGGACCCAACTCGTCAGCGAGCAGCAGCTTGGCCAGTTGAGTGATCAACTCGGCGCTGCCCGGGCCAAAGCAGCTGAGCAGCAGGCGAAGCTGCGCCAGATCGAAAGCGTGAGCAGCAGCGATCCGGCCAAGCTGGATTCGATCCAGGAGGTTCTCCAGTCGCAGACCATTGGGCAGTTGCGCGGACAACTCGCACAGGTCGAGCGCCAGCGGGCCGATGCGGCGGCGAGCCTCGGCGAGCGGCACCCGGCAATGAACGCATCCGACGTGCAGCTACGTAGCGCCCGCAACCAGCTCGAAGCCGAGGTAAAGCGCATCGCCGCCGCGATTCGTAACGAATATCGAGCGAACATGGCGAATGTAGTCGAACTCTCGCAGGCCCTGGAGAAGCGCAAGGCGGACGCCCTCAACGTCGGCGACAGCTTCATAAAGCTGCGAGAGTTAGAGCGACAGGTCGATGCCCGGCGGGGCGTCTATGAAGCTTTTCTCGTGCGCACCCGTGAGCTGCAAGAGCAGCAGCAGCTCGACACTTCAACTTCACGCATCATTTCTCCGGCTCTTCCGCCGACCCGACGCCAGGGTCCGCCAGCACCCCTCGTCCTCGCGGCCGCCCTGCTTGCAGGCCTGGGGCTTGGCATCGGCGGAAGCCTGACGGTCGAGCAGTTCAGCGGACGCGTCCGGTCCCGGAAGCGCCTTGAGGCGCGGACGCAGCGTCTCGTGCTCGGCCTCCTGCCGACGCTGCGCCGCGGCATCGCGAATGGAACGGACCGTCTCAGCGGCGGCCCTTACGAGGTAGCGATCACCCGGCTGCGGAACCGTCTTCGCCGCGATCTGCCGGCCAAGCGTCCGCACGTCATCCTGGTGACGTCCGCCGACGATATCGTTGGTCGCTCACGTCTGGCCCTCGACTACGCTGCCTCGGCTGCCCAGGAGAACGAGCGGGTGCTTCTCGTCGACGCATCGGCTGACGGCACCGTTACCCGCGAAATTGGTCTGCCGCCGCGTCATGGCGGAACCTCAATGCCACGGCGGGCCGACCTTTCGGATGTCCTTGTGCGGCACAGCTCGGGTCTCGCCTTGATTCCACAGGATGGCCAGACTGCGCGCAGCGAAATGCGTGTCTATGTCGACAGCATCCTGGGCGCTCAGGACTCTTACGACCTCGTCGTGATCCATGCCGGACTGATCGGCTCGGATGCCACAGCGGAGCGGCTCGCGGCTGACCCTCGTGTGACGGCAGTTTTGATTACCGTCCGGAACGGCGAGAGTCGCTATGCGATCCTGGACAAGGCTCTGGCAGCGATAGGTGGACGCCCATACGTCGGAATGGTCCTCACCGACGCGGAGGCACTGGACTGATTGGACTGGGGTGCCCTTGTCAGGCGGGCACATTCGCTCCGAGATTGCGGTCGAAGTGACCGATGGTCCGCATCAAGCCTTCACGCAGGGAGACGGTTGGCTCCCAGTCGAGGATGGCCTTGGCCTTATCGATGTTCGGCCGGCGCTGGCGCGGATCGTCGGGCGGCAGCGGGCGCGCAACGATTCGAGAGCGGGAGCCAGTCAATTCAATGACGAGGTCGGCGAGTTCCCGGATCGAAAACTCACCGGGATTCCCGAGGTTGATTGGCCCCGTCACCTCAGGATCGGTTCGCATCAGGCGCAAAAAGCCCTCGATCAGATCGTCGACGTAGCAGAATGCCCGGGTTTGCGAGCCATCGCCGTAGATGGTGATGTCCTCGTTGCGTAGGGCCTGCACGACAAGATTCGACACCACGCGGCCGTCATTTGGATGCATGCGCGGCCCGTAGGTATTGAAGATGCGTGCGACCTTGATCGAGAGGTTATGCTGGCGGTGATAATCGAAAAACAACGTCTCGGCGCAGCGTTTGCCTTCATCGTAGCAGGACCGATATCCGATCGGATTGACCTTGCCCCAATATTCCTCCGGCTGCGGATGGACCTCGGGGTCCCCATAAACTTCGCTGGTCGACGCCTGAAAGATCTTGATCTTCAAACGCTTGGCGAGACCTAACATGTTGATCGCGCCGATGACGCTGGTCTTGGCCGTCTGGACCGGATCGAATTGGTAGTGCACTGGCGAGGCCGGGCAGGCGAGATTGTAGATCTCGTCGACCTCGACATAGAGTGGAAACGTCACGTCGTGGCGCATGAACTCGAACCGCGGGTGATCGAGAAGGGCGGCGATGTTACGGCGTGATCCGGTAAACATATTGTCGACGCAGAGAACTTCGTGACCCTGCTCCAGCAGGCGCTCACAGAGATGGGAGCCCAGGAAACCTGCCCCACCGGTGACCAAAATCGTCTTCGTCTCGCCGTCTCTCATGCCTGACCCGAACCTGTTCGCATTACACGGTGGCGTGTTCGTCGTCCGGGGTCGGCGACAGACTGTGCGCCTGTCCAACACCGGTGTAGCGGAAGCCGCGGCGCTTCAGGTCCTCGGCCTTATAGACGTTGCGCAGATCGACCATCACCGGTGCAGTCATCACTGCGCGCAGACGGACGAAGTCGAGCGCCCGGAAGGCATTCCACTCGGTAACGATCACCACTGCGTCGGCCCCGGTGGCACATTCGTAGGCGTCCCCGGCGTAGGTGACGTTCGACAGAAGCGCGCGAGAAGCTTCCATTCCCTCCGGATCATAGGCGCGAATCTTCGCGCCACCGTCTTGCAGGCCAGTGATGATCGAGAGCGAAGGCGCATCGCGCATGTCGTCGGTGTTGGGTTTGAAGGTCAGTCCCAGAATGGCAATCGTCTTTTCACGCACCGATCCGCCGCAGGCGAGGATCACTTTGCGGGCCATGGCGCGCTTGCGCTGGTCGTTCACCGAGACCACCGTCTCGACGAGGCGAACCGGGGTGCCGGCGTCCTGCGCCGTCTTCACAAGAGCGAGGGTATCCTTTGGGAAGCATGAGCCACCGTAGCCGGGGCCTGCATGCAGAAATTTCGAGCCGATGCGGTTATCGAGCCCGATGCCGCGGGCGACTTGCTGAACATTCGCCCCCACCTGCTCGCAGAGATCGGCGATTTCGTTGATAAAAGTGATCTTGGTGGCGAGGAACGCGTTCGCGGCGTACTTTGTCAGCTCCGCGGTGCGCCGGTCCGTGTAGAGGATTGGCGCCTGATTGAGATAGAGCGGGCGGTAGATCTCAGCCATGATGGCCGCGCCGCGTTCGCTGTCTGCACCGATAACGATGCGGTCGGGCCGCTTAAAGTCCTCGATGGCGGCGCCTTCGCGTAGGAACTCGGGATTCGAGACGACCGCAACCTCGGCGTCGGGCCTGGCGTTTCGGATGATGCGCTCCACCTCATCGCCGGTTCCGACAGGCACGGTAGACTTCGTCACCACAACGGTGAAACCCTTCAGCGCGTGCGCGATCTCGCGCGCGGCGGCATGCACGTAGGAGAGATCAGCGAAGCCATCACCGCGGCGGGACGGCGTACCGACAGCGATGAACACGGCGTCCGCAGCAGCGACTGCGCTGGCGAGATCGGTCGAGAATCTCAATCGCCCATGACGAACATTCTCGGCCACCAGGGCTTCCAGCCCCGGCTCATAGATCGGCATGCGCCCGGCATTCAGAAGATCAATCTTACCCGCGTCGTTGTCTACGCAGGTCACCTGGTGGCCAAAATCCGCAAAGCAGGTGCCTGAGACGAGGCCGACATAGCCGGACCCAACCATCACGATGTGCATGACAAGCCTTTCCTTGCCGGTGCGCATGCCCGGCAACCGACGTCTCCGCGATCCGTGGCGCCTAGCAGCCCAGGATGCGATGATCCATCACGGAATCGGTCGGCGCGGCTCGGAAACAGCCCATGAAGGCCGCCGGGATGCTGCGGCAGGGTGATCTCAATGAGACTTCGCCAAGTATTCAAAAATCGGACATGCCTATCGTTCGTCGCTGCCCCTATTGATAGCAGGTGCCGCCAAGAACGCTTCAACATACGCTAACGATGTTACGCTCAGTCCCATCTTAGCTTAGAAAAATTCACGAAATTGGCAGGGAACAATGGGAAATCTACGGGTGACCTGGTCGATTGTCTTCGAAGGGCTTGAGTAGGATCGAACGTTCCATCCGATCGTAGTCTCTCCGGCGCACCAAGGCGTTCGTGGCATCCAGCACGTTTTCAAATTGCTTTACGCTCTCTTTCCGTGAAGCGACCTGTTCGTCGCTGCGAGTCAGGGGCGCCAGACGAAGGCCGGCTGGACCGATGTTGCGCGTGAGGTTCTGCTCGCCGGAACGGGCCAAATCCCCAAAACGGAACGGCTCGCTGTTAAGAAAGACATTGTCCGTCAGGCTGTTGCGAGCGGCGGCCGGATCGTCAGCCAGGATCGTCGCCAAACCTGGATAGCGCTTACGCCACAGCTTCCCGCCGACCGGCATCGCCGCGTAGGCGGCCCGCAATTCCGATAGCGGGTCCGTGATTGCATCCTGGGCCCAGGTCCGGCCGCGTGCATCGACGTGGATCGCAGGGCTTGAATCCACGAAGAGGTTTTCGATGATGCGATTGTCGCGACCACCGCCGAGGAAGATTGGCTGATCGACCCGAACGAACAGGTTGTCCCGGACGGTGATGCCGCTCGCCATATCGTCGAGATAGATCCCCTTGATCTCGAAGCCCGGTGCTGCGCGAATATCGTGCAGGTAGTTGTGCTCGATCACCGAACCCCGGGCGGACCAGTCGCGACCCGAATAGATCACTCCACTATCCGTTGATTCCGAAAGGATACGAGTGATCTCGTTCCAGGCGACTCGGTGTTCGTTACCGCGCAAATGAATTGCGTACTCGTCGGTATCGTGAATGTAGTTGCCCTCGACGGTCTGACCCACGCCATCGACCATGATCGCCGGGCTTTGAGTTCGCGCCGACTGGGCGTAATCGCTGATGCGACAATCCCGGACGAAGAGCCCGGCCGGAATCAGGCTGGGTCGATCGCCACCCGACAGACGGACGCCGCCAATTCCGGTTTCCGCAACGGTGCTGCGTTCGAGGCCGCTGGCGGTCGATCGCTCAATTGACAGGGCCCGACCGGCGGACCGCCGCAACCGTGAGCCGGAAATGACCACGTCGGCCGCATCGCTGATCCGAACCAGATCGCCCTGAGCCTGTTCCAGGGTCAGGGCCTGGATACGGAGATGTGACGCGCCTTCCACGTTCAGCAGGGTGTCGGTAACGGCCACCTCGACGGCGTCGGAGGGATCGCGCGGCCAGAGAAGGACGACGCCCCAGCCGGCGTCGCGCCACCACTCGCCGGGCGCGTCGAGTTCGCTGAGGGCGTGGACGATCCGGAAGCGGGCGCCCGAGGCGATGCCCTCGTAGGGTGTGGCCTCCAGGGTGAGGTGGTCGGGTGCCACGGCGGCGACCGGAAAGGTTTCGAACAGCCAGTTCCAGCGCCAGTAGCCCTCGGCCCAGAGCTCCGGCTCGCGCCGCCAGCGCGCGGAGCGGCCATCCGCGAGGGCGAAACTGGCCTTAGTTTCGTTGTGGGATGAGACACTTACGTCGGAGGCGGTCCTGGCCCAGCCGGTGTTCGGCCAGCGCGCCGGCCACAGGGCACCGGCGCGATCGAACAGCGCGAGGTGGACCGGGGCATCGCGCCGCGCGAGGGTGCGGGGCTCCTGGATGCGCTGGCCGGTGACCGCGGCGGGCAGGCGATAGACACGCAATTTTGCGCCTCGGTCGACCAAGAGGGTCGCGTCGAGGTCACGGGGAATTCCGTCCGGCGCAGGCACGAGCGGAACGGATCCGACGAGGCGCGTCGAACCGTCTGCGGCTCCGTATACCACCAGGGGAATCGCGGCTGTGCCGCTATCTTCGCGGCCGAACCGGACCGGCTCGGACAGACGATGAACGCCCGGAGCGAGCGCGATCGAAATCGCTTGACGCGGATCGGCGCGGCGCCAGCGTCGGCGCAAGGCCAGTGCCTCGGGAAGACTGGCGACCCGGACCTGGTCGACTGCTCGCTTCGGCGGCGTTCCGACGGCCTGAGGGTCGACCGTGATGACGAGGGGATCGGCGGCGCAGGCCGGCGAGACGAGGCTGGACGACGAGACTAGGCAGGAGCCGACGATCGCCAGCAGCGCCCATCGACGACGAGGAAGACCGGCGCCATGTCGCCACCAGGATCTCAATCGCCGCCCCCGCCCCTGCCCGTTGCCGCACCGGGAGGATGCGGCAGCGAGGCAGTTTAGGCGGTCGGGTAGGAGAACACACCCACCGACTTGTGGAAGTGTCCGGTCTCGCGCGCCCGATGCCGGCGGGCCTTGTCGAGCAGGCGGCTATCGAGGCGCTCACCGCCGATATCGGCGAATTGCTGGTCGGTGAGATCGGCGATCTGACGAACAGATGCGCTCTCCTTCCAGGAGGACAGAAGATGGGTGAGGATTGCGTGTACCATGAGAGAGAACGTCCAAACGTGTCGGTGCGGCGGGTCTGTGTGATCCCGTCGCCATGACCGGAATGTAGGCTTTGCCGCAGCGCAGCACGAGGGAGGATGCGGATGGGCTGCCATGCAGAGTGGGCATGAAACAGGCAGCGTTTGATTAACCTCTGAGCATATCCCTGCTAACCCTCTCCACGCACACGCGTTATTTCCGCCCCGATGCCGCCCACTTGAACGGAAAAGCGCAATGCGGCGCCATTCAGGGCTGAACCGATGTGCGACGCAGCACGCCGGCCTCGAGACCTGATTCCAATGGGGCGCCTGCCCAGCTGCAACCCTATTCCGCAGCGGCCTCGTAGGTCCGAGCCGTCGCACCGTCACCGAGGAAACCGCCGGACTGGCGCTCCCACAGGCGGGCATAGAGACCGCCGCTGGCGATCAATTCGGCATGGGTGCCTTCCTCGATGATGCGGCCGGCATCGAGGACGATCAGCCGGTCCAGGGCCGCGATGGTCGAGAGCCGATGGGCGATGGCCAGCACCGTCTTGCCCTGCATCAGGGTGTCGAGGCTTTCCTGAATCGCCGCCTCCACCTGCGAGTCGAGGGCAGAGGTCGCCTCGTCGAGAATCAGGATCGGGGCGTCCTTCAGGATCACCCGGGCGATGGCGATGCGCTGACGCTGGCCGCCCGAGAGCTTGACGCCACGCTCTCCAACCTGGGCGTCGTAGCCGGTGCGACCCTTGTGATCGACGAGGTCGCGGATGAAGCCGTCGGCCTGGGCCAGCCGCGCGGCGCGCTCCACATCCGCCATCGTGGCATCGGGGCGGCCATACGCGATGTTGTCGCGGATGGAGCGGTGCAGCAGCGATGTATCCTGGGTCACCATCGCGATGGCGCTGCGCAGCGAGGCTTGCGTGACGCCTGCGATGTCCTGCCCGTCCACCAGGATGCGGCCGCTCTCCAGGTCGTGCAGGCGCAGGAGCAGGGAGGTGATGGTGGTCTTGCCGGCACCGCTGACGCCGACGAGCCCGACTTTCTCGCCCGCCCGGATATGCAGGTTCAGGTTCTCGATGATCGAGGCATCGTCGCGGCCGTAGTGGAAGCCGACCTTGTCGAAGCGGATATCGCCGCCGGCGACCGCCAGGGTCCCGGCATCGGGCCGGTCGGTGATGGCGTGCGGGCGCGCGATGGTCTGCATGCTCTCCTGGATCACGCCGACATTCTCGAAGATGCCGCGCACGGTCTGCATGACCCAGCCCGACATCGCCATCAGGCGCAGCACCAAGGCGAGGCCGGCCGAGGCTTCACCGGTGGTCATGCCGCCGCGCTGCCACAGGACCACGCAGACGGCGGCCGTCGACAGGATCAACAGGCTGTTGAGAAGGCCGAGCAGGGTCGTGGTGCTGCTCACCAGCCGGAACTGATGCAGGTAGGCCTTGGTGTGGATGTCGACAGCGTCACGCACCGCCGCCCGCTCCTCGCGATCTCGGGCGAAGAGCTTCACCGTGAGAATGTTGGTGTAGCTGTCGACGATGCGCCCGATCAGGGCCGAGCGGGTGTCGGCGGTGACCAGCGATCGGGCGCGGGCGCGGGGCACGAACCAGCGGGTCAGCAGGGCGTAGGCGGCGATCCACACCACCACCGGGAGTGCGAGCCACAGGGAGATCGAGCCGAACAGGCCGACCGCCGTGACAGCGTAGATCGCCACGTAGAGCAGCGTGTCGATGAACACGACGGCGAGTTCGCGGACCGCCGGTCCGACCTGCACCACTCGGTTGGCGAGGCGCCCGGCGAAATCCGCCTGGAAATACGAGAGCGAGTGCCCGAGGGTGTAGAGGTGGGTGCGCCAGCGAATCTGGTTGGTGGATTGCGGCACCAGAAGCTGGTTCGACAGGATCTCGTGCAGCCAGATGGTGATCGGCCGGACCACGATCAGAAGACCGGCCGCCAGCATCAGAGCAGTGCCGTGCTCCTGCCAGAGGGTGGCGCGGTCCGCCTTGTTCAGGAGGTCGATGAACCAGCCCATCAAGATGTAGAGCGAGGCCTCGACGGTCCCGGCCACGATCGCCACCACGAACAGGACGATCAGCGCCGACCGGACCGGGCGCAGGTAGAACCCGGCGAAGCCCATCACCGTCTTCGGCGGCATGCGCCCGTCGTCGAACGGCGCGAAGGTATCGATTCGGCGTTCGAGCCAATCGAGAAACATGAGATCATCCGGTCGTTGCAGCGCTCCTTAGCTAAGCCGTCTTGACCGCCTGCCAACCGGGGGGCGATGCCGCACGGCCCAATCCGCTCGATGTGTCCGCCACCATGCTCCGCCTCGCCCTGTACCAACCCGACATCCCGCAGAACACCGGCACCCTCCTGCGCATGGCCGCCTGCCTCGGGGCCACCGTCGAGATCATCGAGCCGGCCGGCTTCGACGTCTCCGACCGGCACCTGCGCCGCTCGGGGCTGGACTACCTCGACCACGTGGCGGTGACCCGCCACCGCTCGTGGACGCGTTCTGGGAGGGGAACCTGCGGACAATATCCGCCCCATGATCGCCAAATACCGCCGAGCGAACGGGACTGTTATTACAATTTTAAAGCGAATCTTTTTGACTGGTTTTGCAGCACAACCAAGTTTTCCTGACGGAGCGTAGAAATCAGACCTGCTTGCCCGCAGATCAATATCCCCAAATAAGACAGCATAAAATATTTCTGTACCGCCGATAAAAATTGATCTCCGTTCATCAATCAAGCAATAATTCGCCCTGTCTACTTTCAGTCAATGCTTTATCCACCTTAATCGCAGTGCACACCCTCAAAAAAATCCTTCATCCCTGTTCTTGAGAAAGAGATTGCAAATGAGCATCAACGCGATTCCGAGTGGCGTGCAGATCAAATCGCTTGCCGAACTCGGATCAGCAGTCAAACGCCGCGATAGCACACTCGATGCTGTCCTGAAGCAAAATGAGCCTCCACCCGTAGGCAGCGTCAACGCAGACAATGACCCGTCTAAACTGTATGCAACCATCCAAAAAAATGGTAAGTTGATCGGCACGTTCTATACAAGTGGATTATCCGTTACCCCCAACGATATGTCGCTTCCAAAGGATTACTCCATTCAGGGCAGCGGTATTTCTCTGGCTGACACGCGCATACAGCAACTGCTCGAACTGTATGGCGGTGAGGTAAATTATACCCGGCCAAGGCAAGACCCAAACATCACGATCAATGCAGCCACCTTGTTTGCAGCACAGCTTGCAGGCCAGTAAGCTGGCGGGCAACGGCATGGCACTCGGAAACCGGTCGCCCTCCCCTATATGCCCGGGCACCGTCCGTCCCGATCATCGGCATCTCTCCCATACCGGCACGGTGCCCCAGCACCTTGAATGGCATGGGGAGGCAGTTTGGATCGACCGTGATTCCGTGAGGAAGCCTGTGTCGCATGACCATTCTGCCGTCAGCCCCGTCGTTCGATCTGCCCGAACCTGTGATCGCAGACAGTGCAGCAGGCGCCTCGCGGCGTCACGGGCCAAACGCTTCAGGGTCGGGGCGCTCGGTGCGATCCGGTGGCCCGACCTGCACAAACGCGGTTGGCGAAGCGGTTGGCGAAGCGTCCGACGAAGTCCGAGCGTGAGTGATCGACGGTGTGGTGGTGGGTGCGCCAGCGGGTCTGGTTGGTGGATTTGAGAAACATCCGGTCGTTGATGCGCTCATTCTCGATGCCGTCCTCCATGCCGGCTTGACCGCCTGCCAACCGCGGGGCGATGCCAACGGCCCAGTCCGCTCTTTGCATCCGTCACCATGCTCCGCCTCGCCCTGTACCAACCCGACATCCCGCAGAACACCGGCACCCTCCTGCGCATGGCCGCCTGCCTCGGGGCCGCCGTTGAGATCATCGAGCCGGCCGGCTTCGACGTCTCCGACCGGCACCTGCGCCGCTCGGGACTCGACTACCTCGACCACGTGGCGGTGACCCGCCACCGCTCGTGGCAGGCATTTTCGGATTGGCGCCGGGCCGAGAACATCCGGCTCGTTCTCGCCACGACCCAGGGGGCCCTGCCCTATACCGACTTCGCCTACCGGCCCGGCGACTGCCTGCTGATGGGCCGGGAATCGGCGGGGGTGCCCGATGCGGTCCACGCGGCCGCCGACGCGCGGGTCGTGGTGCCGATCCGTCCAGACCTGCGCTCGCTCAACGTCGCGGTGTGCGCCGCCATGATCCTCGGGGAGGCCCTGCGCCAGACCGGCGGCTTTCCGACGGCATATTGAACGGCGTGCAATACCGCACTTGAACGCTGTTCAAATCGTGCGACATCCGGGTGGTGGACAGCGTCCCCGCACCCGGAGGCCATCATGCTCAGACTGTTTCGCACCCTCGCCCGCGGCGCCGCCGTCAAGGCCGAAGAGGACCTTTTCGACCGCAACGCCCTCCTGATCCTGGATCAGCAGATCCGTGAGACCCGGGCGGCCCTGGAACGCAGCCGGCAGGCCCTGGCGGCCTCGATGGCCGGGGACCGGGCCGAGGAACGCCGCCTCGCTGCGGTCGAGACCCGCGCCGCCGACCTGGAAACCCGCGCCGTGGCGGCGCTCCATGCGGGACGCGACGACCTCGCGGGGGAAGCCGCCGAGGCGATCGCCGAACTCGAATCGGAGCGCGACGCCATCCGCGCAGCCCGGACCCGGTTCGCCGTCGAAATGGCCCGCATCCGCGCCGTGGTGGCCGACGCCACGCGGCGGCAGGCGGAGTTGGAACGAGGCCGGCGCCTCGCCGCCGCGGCCGAGACAGCCCGGCGCCTGCGGGTCGCCTCCGCGCCGCAGGACCGCGCCACACTGACCGAAGCGGAGGCGACGCTGGCGCGCCTGCGCACCCTCCAGGCGGAGGCCGAGGACACCGAGGCGGCCTTACGCGCGGTCGAGCCCGGGATCGACATGGCCGCACGGATGGAGCGCGCGGGCTTTGGCTCGAGCACCCGCCCGAGCCCGTCGGCGATCCTCGACCGCCTGCGCTCGAGGGCCGAGGCGGCCCGAGCCCACGCGGGCTGACGTCCTCCGACCGCGCGTTGTCTGGCACCACCCGTGTTTCTCGATCTCGGGCTCCGCGGCGCGGTTCCCGAACGACAAAGCGTGCCGGGATGGTCGACGCCCCCAAACGTCTGCTGCGGTCGCTCGGCACCGCAAAATATCCGGCACCGCAAAAATATCCGGCACCACAAGAATCGCCCGGCACAGCAGGAAATGGGAAGCCCGGCGACCTTCGTCGTACCCAACCCGAAATCCGCTTTTCCCGCTCCCCGAAACGACACCCTCTCCAAGGAACATCATCATGACCAACGAGACCACGCAGCATTCCGGCGCCTGGGTTGCCTTCACCTACGCGTCGTTCATCGGCTCCGCCGCGATGGTGAGCCTCGGCATCCTGTTCATGCCCATCGACATCTGGATCAAGGGCTACCTCGCCATGGGCACGATCATGCTGGTGCAGTCCTGCATCACCGCCACCAAGACCCTCCGCGACGTCCACGAGGGCCGGCGCATGGTCAACCGCATCGAAGACGCCAAGACGGAGCGGCTGCTGATGTCCGTCAAGGATTGATGGCGATCTGGCGAATTGACGGGCGGGCGGCGGGATGGGACATCCCCCGCATGTCGATGCCAGATTCCAACGTCCCGCCCCTGCCCGAGGCTGAGCGCGACGCCCTCAAGGGCGCGGCGACGGCCTGGTTCACCACCCTGCGCGACCGGATCGTGACCGCCCTCGAGGCGATCGAAGCCGAGGCGACCGGGCCGTTCCATCCCGATGCCCCGATCGCGCCGGGACGCTTCGAGAAGACCCCCTGGCAGCGCACCGACCACACCGGCGCGCCGGGTGGCGGCGGCACCATGGCGATGATCAAGGGCCGCGTGTTCGAGAAGGCCGGCGTCCACGTCTCGGCCGTGCACGGGGAGTTCGCTCCGGAGTTCCGTGCCCAGATGCCGGGCGCGGCCGAGGACCCGCGCTTCTTCGCCACCGGCATCTCGCTGATCGCGCATCCGTGGAACCCGAACGTTCCGACCGTGCACATGAACACCCGCTTCGTGGTGACCACCAAGACGTGGTTCGGCGGCGGCGCCGACCTGACCCCGGTGCTCGATCGGCGACGGACACAGGACGATCCCGATTCGGTCACCTTCCACGCGGCCATGAAGGAAGCCTGCGACGCGCATGCGCCCGCCGCCGACTACGCCCGCTACAAGGCCTGGTGCGAGGAGTACTTCCACCTCAAGCACCGCAACGAGCCGCGGGGCATCGGCGGCATCTTCTACGATTACCACTGGACCGGCGACCCCCAGGCCGATCTCGCCTTCACCCGCGACGTCGGCGGCGCCTTCCTGAAGGCCTACCCGGCCATCGTGCGCGCCAATATGGGGACGCCCTGGACCGAGCAGGACCGGCTGGAGCAGCAGGTCCGACGCGGGCGCTACGTCGAGTTCAACCTGCTCTACGACCGCGGTACGATCTTCGGCCTGAAGACCGGCGGCAACGTCGCCTCGATCCTGTCGTCGCTGCCCCCGACGGTGCGCTGGCCGTGAGCGCCCCTCCGGCGGACATCACGGAGACCAACCGCGCCGTGGCCCGGATGCTGGCTGGGGCCTTCGGGGGGCGGCCCTCCGTCGCCCGCCACGCCGACGAGGCCGGGCGCAGCCACGTCGACATCCTGACCTGCCGCGAGGCGCCCCGCCCCGGCCTCACCGCCGGCGCGACGGTGACCCTGGCCAATCACCCGCTCTACCAGGACGGCGCGGAGTTTCCCGGGCGCTGCGAGATCCTCGGCGTCGGCACCGACCCGGATTTCGCGCGCATCCTGGCGGCCTGCGCCTTCCAGGTGATCAACGGGCGTTGGTTCCTCGCCCCCGGCATCGTCTTCCCGGGCGTCCTCGCGGGCACCGGCCTGTCGACCCTCCTCGCGCATGTGCTGTTCGTGCCGCCGGTGGCGTTCGAGGCCCGTCTGCAGGCGCTTCCCGCGCTCGACACGGCCCTCGCCTTCCTCCAGGCGGTACCGATCTCGGAAGCCGAGTACGCCTTCGCGCAAGAATCCGGCGGCGATGCCCTGGAAGACGTGTTCGATGGGCGCGGCACCGATCTGTTCGACCTCGGCCGGGCCTCGGTGTTCTGATGGCCGAGACCGATCTGCCGACCCGCTTCGCCCCCCAGCAGGACGCCGCCCTGAAGGCGATCGCGGAGTGGCGCAAATCGAGCGGCCAGCAGGTGTTTCGCTTGTTCGGCTATGCCGGCACCGGCAAGACCACCTTGGCCCGGCGCATCGCCGACGATGTCGAGGGCACGGTGGTGTTCGGGGCCTTCACCGGCAAGGCCGCCTCCGTGATGCGCCAGAAGGGCTGCCACGACGCGGCGACGATCCACAGCCTGATCTATCGCACCAAGGAAACCGAGGAGGGCGGCCCCGCCTTCACCCTGAACCGCACCGGGCCGGTCTCGAAGGCCGAACTCATCATCATCGACGAGTGCTCGATGGTGGATTCCGACCTCGGCAACGACCTCCTGTCCTTCGACAAGCCGGTGCTGGTGCTCGGCGACCCGGCCCAGCTGCCACCGGTGCGCGGCGGCGGCTTCTTCACGGAAGCCGAGCCCGACGTGATGCTCACCGACGTCCACCGGCAGGCTGCCGACGACCCGATCGTCCGCATGGCCATGACGGTGCGCGAGGGCGGGCGCCTCAGCCTCGGCGATTACGGCGAGAGCCGCATCGTCTCGCGCCGGTCGATCGATCCGGCCGTGGTGTTGCAGGCCGACCAGGTGCTGGTGGGCATGAACAAGACCCGGCGGCTCTACAACAACCGTCTGCGCGAGCTGGCCGGCCACACCGACCCGATGCCGGCGGTGGGCGAGAAGCTGGTCTGCCTGCGCAACGACCGCACCAAGGGCCTGCTCAACGGCTCGACCTGGACGGTGCATGCCCAGCGTTCCTCGCAACGCTCCGACACGGTGCGCCTCGACGTGGTGCCGGAGGACGATCCGGCCCTGCGCCGCCGCCCGGTCGACATCAAGGTCCTCAAGGCCGTGATGTCGGGCTCCGAGGAGGAGATCCCGGCCTTCCTGAAGCGCGAGACCGACGAGTTCACCTACGGCTACGCCCTCACGGTCCACAAGGCGCAGGGCTCGCAGTGGGACGACGTGGTCCTCTTCGACGAATCCTTCGCCTTCCGCGAGCACCGGGCGCGCTGGCTCTATACCGGGCTGACCCGGGCGGCGCGGCGCATCACCGTGGTGATGTAGGCCCGGTGGCATTCGGGCCCGGGCGCGCCTACCTGCCTCCCTACACAACCGAATTCAGGAGCCAGCCTTGGCGCACGATCAGAACGGCCCGCCGCAGATGCACGCCACCACGATCCTCATGGTCCGCAAGGGCGGCCGGGTGGTGATCGGCGGCGACGGGCAGGTCAGCCTCGGCCAGACCATCGTCAAGGGCAACGCCCGCAAGGTCCGGCGGCTGGCCAAGGGCGCGGTGATCGGTGGCTTCGCGGGCGCGACCGCCGACGCCTTCACCCTGTTCGAGCGGCTGGAGGCCAAGCTGGAACAATATCCGGGCCAGCTCACCCGGGCCTGCGTCGAGCTGACCAAGGACTGGCGCACGGACCGCTACCTGCGCCGCCTCGAGGCCATGATGCTGGTCGCCGACAAGGAGGTCAGCCTGCTGCTCTCGGGCGCCGGCGACGTGCTGGAGCCGGAGAGCGGTGTCATGGCGATCGGCTCGGGTGGCAATTACGCCCTGTCCGCCGCGCGCGCGCTCGAAGACAGCAGCCACGACGCCGAAGAAATTGTGCGCCGCGCCATGCGGATCGCGGCTGAAATCTGTGTCTATACCAATGACAGTCTCGTGATCGAGACGCTGGAAACGTCTGAAAACTAACCAAGCGCCACACGTTAACGGAAGTTTTCAGGAACCTGCCTAGCACCTTGGGTGCAAGGTTGGGGCGGGTTCTTGAAAATGACGATCAAGACGAAGATTCTGTTGTTCGTTCTCTCTTGCGGGGCGATCACCCTGCTGGTCGCCGGGATCGGGATCAGCACCCTCTCGGCCTTCAACGGGGCGATGGAGGAGTCCCGGATGGCGGCCCGCCGCGCCCTCGACGCCGCGAACGTCAACCGCCTCGTCACCAACGTCGTTCTCGAATCCCGGGGCGTCTACGCCGCCAAGGATACGG
This sequence comes from Methylobacterium sp. Leaf113, assembly GCF_001423325.1. Classification (NCBI taxonomy): domain Bacteria; kingdom Pseudomonadati; phylum Pseudomonadota; class Alphaproteobacteria; order Hyphomicrobiales; family Methylobacteriaceae; genus Methylobacterium; species Methylobacterium sp. Leaf113. The sequence continues at coordinate 8,820 of NZ_LMNJ01000052.1, read as the reverse complement.
CCGATGCGCGGAAATACGCCGATCGGCTGCGCCAGAATCTGACGGCCATGAACCGCCTGCTCACCGAGTGGGGCGGCCGCATTCCGGCGGAGGAGCGGGCGCAGTTCGAGCGCATCGTCCAGGGCGCCGCCACCTTCACGACCCTGCGCCAGGAGATCGCCCGCCTCGGCACCGAGGTCGCCCCTGCGGCTGCGGCCGAGCAGGGCTTCAACGAGGCCAACCGGGCCAACCGGCAGGCCTTCCAGGATTCGATCGACGTGCTGGTGGCGAGCGGCCAGGTGCAGGTCACGGCCATCGACGCCGCCACCGACGCCCTCTACGCCAACCGCCTGACCCTCCTGTTCGCGCTGGCCATCGGCGGCACGCTGGCGAGCCTCGTGCTCGGCGGCCTGATCGGACATCACCAGATCGCAGCGCCGCTCGCCAGCGTCACGGCGGCGATCCGGCGCCTGTCCGGGGGCGACCTCGATCTGCCGTCGGTCAAGCCGAGCCGGGACGAGATCGGCGCGATCTGGTCGAGCATGCAGGTCTTCGCCCACTCGATGCGCGAGGCCGAGGCCCTGCGCCAGACCCGGGACGAAGCGGCCGGCCTCGCCTCCACCCGCCGCCGCGCCGAGCGCAGCGAACTCGCCGACCGGTTCCAGGGCAGCGTCGGCGCCCTGGTGGGCAACCTCTCGAACGCCGCCGCCGAGATGGAGGAGACCGCCCGGGCCATGTCGGCCAATGCCGAGCGCACCAACCGCCAGTCGGCGGCGGTGATGCAGGCCGCCGAGGACACCGCGCAGAACGTTCAGGCGGTCGCCGCCGCCACCGAGGAACTGGCCGCCACCGCCAACGAGATCGGCCATCAGGTGAGCCAGACCTCCGCCGCCGCGGCCAACGCCGTCGAGAGCACTCGTCTGACCAACACCCGGGTCGAGGCCCTGGCCCAGGGCGCCGCCCGCATCGGCGACGTGGTGGCGCTGATCTCCAGCATTGCCGGCCAGACCAATCTGCTGGCGCTGAACGCCACCATCGAGGCCGCCCGCGCGGGCGAGTCGGGCCGTGGCTTCGCCGTGGTCGCCTCCGAGGTGAAGACCCTGGCGGCTCAGACCGCCAAGGCCACCGACGAGATCACCGCCCAGATCACCATGATCCAGGCCGCCACCCGCGAGACCGTGGAGGCGATCCGCGAGATCGGCACCACCATCGGCAGCGTGCACAGCATCGCGGTCGGCGTCGCGGCAGCGGTGGAGGAGCAGCAGGTCGCCACCCAGGAGATCGCCCGCAGCGTCAGCGACGCCGCGCGGGGCACCCAGGACGTGACCCAGACCATGGCGGAGGTCCAGGGCGCGGCGGTGGAGGTCGGAGCCGGGGCCGCCCAGGTCCTCGCCTCGGCGGCCGAACTCGCCCGCCGTTCGAACACCCTCGACGCCGAGGTCACGCACTTCGTCGGGTCGATCCGCGCCGCGTGAGACGCCGGAACAACTGGACCCGGACGATCGAACCGCGATGAGGGGGCGGGCACGACTGGAAAGCACGGCGCCGGGCGCTTAAGTCCGGACCGTGCGCCAGCCCGACCCCTTTCCTGCCCGACGCGGCATCGCCCTTGCTCATCGCCGGGCGACCCTCCGCGAGGTTCCGTCGTGATCACCATCGACCACCTCCGCCGCGCCGTGGCCGAGGGCATCATCACCGATGTGCAGGCGAACGCTCTCGATCGCCTGGCCCGGTCGGGTGCGATGCCCCCACCCGGCCTCGAAGAGCCGCGCGACGACGAGCGCCTGCGCTTCGTCTCGGGCTTCGCCGACATCTTCGTCACCCTCGGGCTGTTCCTGTTCCTCGGCGCCTGCGCGCATTTCGGACTGTCGGCGCTGGGTCCGGCCGCGGGCTATGCCCTGATCGCCGTCCTGGCCTGGGGCCTTGCCGAATTCTTCACCCTCCGTCGCCGCATGGCCCTGCCCAGCATCGTGCTGCTGGTCCTGTTCGCCCTGGCGGTACAATCGTCGGTGGCCTTCGGGCTCGCCGGTTCCGGCCTTGCGGGGTCGAGCTGGCCGACGCTGTTCGACCTGATGACGGCTGACCGCCTCGGCCCGGCCCCGCTGATCGGCAGCGGGCTCGCGACCCTCGCGCTGGTGACCCTGCATTATCGACGCTTCGCCGTGCCGATCACCGTGGCGGCGGGTGCGGCGTCGCTCTGCGCCCTTCTCTTCGGAGTTCTGCTCGCCGTTGCGCCGGATCTGACCCTTGCGGCGCGCAAAGGCCTGTTCATCGCTGCCGGCCTCGGCGTCTTCGCCCTGGCCATGCGGTTCGACCTGTCCGACCCGGCCCGCGTCACCCGCCGCACCGATATCGCCTTCTGGCTCCACCTCCTGGCCGCGCCCCTGATCGTGCATCCGATCCTGGGCAACCTGACCGCCGGCGGCGGACAGGCGGCGACCCTCGGCGTGCTGGCGATCGTGCTCGGCCTCGCCGGCATCGCCCTTGCGGTGGACCGGCGCGCGCTGCTGGTCTCCGGCCTCGTCTATGCCGGGATCGCCCTCGGGTCGCTGGTGCGGGACGCCGGGTTCGCCGGCAGCACGATCCCGCTGAGCCTGCTCACGCTGGGGGCCTTCATCCTGGCGCTCAGCGCCGGATGGCACCCCTTGCGCGCCCTCCTGCTGCGCGCCCTCCCCCGCCCCCTGGCAGTCCGGCTGCCTCATCCGATCGGAGCGTGATGACCACCTTCTCTCCCCGCGAGATCGTCTCGGAACTCGACCGTTTCATCGTCGGACAGGGCGACGCCAAGCGCGCCGTCGCCATCGCGCTGCGCAACCGCTGGCGCCGGCAGCAGCTCACCGGCCCCCTGCGCGAGGAGGTCGCGCCGAAGAACATCCTGATGATCGGCCCCACGGGCTGCGGCAAGACCGAGATCGCCCGCCGCCTCGCGCGCCTCGCCGGCGCGCCCTTCCTCAAGATCGAGGCCACCAAGTTCACCGAAGTCGGCTATGTCGGCCGCGACGTGGAGCAGATCGTACGCGATCTCGTGGAGGTCGGCATCGGCCTCAAGCGCGAGGAGAAGCGCCGCTCGGTGAAGGCCAAGGCCGAGGCGGCCGCCGAGGCCCGCATCCTCGACGCCCTGGTCGGCCCGACCGCGAGCCAGGCCACCCGCGACAGCTTCCGCAAGAAGCTCCGAGCGAGCGAGCTGGACGACAAGGAGGTCGAGATCGAACTGGCCGGCGGATCGCCGGGCGGCCTGCCGATGTTCGAGATTCCCGGCATGCCGGGGGCCTCCATGGGCGCGGTCAATCTCGGAGACATGCTCGGCAAGGCGCTCGGCGGCCAGAAGGGCAAGCCGCGCCGGATGACGGTGAAGGACGCCTACGCCCCGCTGCTGGCCGAGGAGTCCGACAAGCTCGTGGATGCCGAATCCCTCACCCAGGAAGCGATCCGCGAAGTCGAGGACAACGGCATCGTCTTCCTCGACGAGATCGACAAGATCTGCGCCAAGGAAGGGCGCTCCTCGGCCGACGTCTCCCGCGAGGGGGTGCAGCGCGATCTGCTGCCCCTCATCGAGGGCACCACGGTCGCGACGAAGCACGGACCGGTGAAAACCGACCACATCCTGTTCATCGCCAGCGGCGCGTTCCACGTCTCCAAGCCGTCCGACCTGTTGCCGGAGCTGCAGGGCCGCCTGCCGATCCGGGTCGAGCTGCAACCGCTGACGGTGGAGGATTTCCGCCAGATCCTGACCTCGACGGAGGCGAGCCTGCTGAAGCAGACCGTGGCGCTGATGCAGACCGAGGGCGTCACCCTCGAATTCAGCGAGGACGCGGTGGATGCGCTCGCCCGCGTCGCCGTCGACGTGAACAACTCGGTGGAGAATATCGGCGCCCGCCGCCTCCAGACCGTGCTGGAGCGCGTCATCGACGAGATCTCCTTCACGGCCACCGACCGCTCCGGCGAGACCGTGCCGATCGATGCTGAGTACGTGCGGTCGCGGGTGGAGAGCCTGGCGGCGAACGCGGATCTGAGTCGCTTCATCCTGTAGCGGCAGGCTCGCGGAAAGCCGTCACGACGCGGCATTCCGGGCGGAGTTCGGGAGCCTGCGCCGTTCAGGCCTGCCAGACCTGCCCCGGCCGCATCGCGAGGAACCTTTCCGGCGCGAGGCCGGTCTCGGCGCAGGCGGCCGCGAGGGCCTCGACCGGCTGCTCGATACCCTCGTCGGTGAGCTGGAAGGTGCCCCAATGGTGGCCGAGCATCTGGTCGGCGCCGAGGAGCAGCCCGGCCTCGACCGCCTCGGCCGGGTTCATGTGCTGGTCCTTCATGAACCAGCGCGGCTCGTAGGCGCCGATCGGCAGGGTGGCGAGCCGCGGCGGGCCGAACCGATCCCGGGCCTCGCGAAAATTCGCCCCGTCGCGCAGGCCGGTATCGCCCGAATGGTAGTGGACGCCCACCGGCGTGGTGAGGACGAAGGAGCACCACAGGGCCATGCGCCGGTCGTTGACCCCGCGCGCCGACCAGTGGTTGGCGGGGGTGAGGTGAACCGTGAGACCGCCGCCGAGATCGACCGACTCGCCCCAGTCGCGCGTCTCCACATGCATGGTGTCGTCGTAGCCGCGCAGGATCGCGTCGTTGCCGAGCGGTGCGAGGATCAGCGGCTGATGGGCCTGCCAGAGCCGCGCCACCGTCGGCCCGTCGAGATGGTCGTAATGGTTGTGGGTGAGCAGCACCGCGTCGATCGGAGGGAGGTCGGCATAGGCGATCCCCGGCGGATTGACCCGCTTCGGTCCGGCGAAGCGCACCGGACTGGCGCGCCGGGCATAGACGGGATCGACCAGGATGTTCCGGCCGGCCACCTGGAACAGGTAGCTGGCGTGCCCGATCAGGGTAACGCGCAGGCCCGCATGGCGCTCGGGCGGGACGTCCGTCGCGAAGGGGCTCGGGTGGTAGGACGGCCATGCCTGACGCGGCGGGCTGTCGATGCCGCGCCGCGTGCGCCAGCGGGCGAGATCACCGAGGCTGGCATCAGCCGGCTGGTCGACGCCGTGGAAGCGCAGACCGTCGAAATGGTCGCTGCGGGGCCCCCGGTAATAGGGGTTGCGGCCCCGCCGGTGCGCGGCATAGCCGACCCCGCCGAGCGTCATCACGGTGGCGGCGCTCAACGCCTTGATCAAACTGTGCCGTTTCATTCCCCCGAGATGGCGGCTGCGGCGCCGCGATCAAGCGGCGCGGCCGAGCATCGCAGATTCAGGGGAACGTCGCGGCTCGATCACGAGCGCCAGCGCAGTTCCTGCGTGGCGAGCGGGGTGACAAAATCGCGGCCCTCACGGGCGGCCTGCAGGGCCTCGCGCTTCAGGCGGAAATACCATTGCGACGGCAGATCGCCCTGGCCGAACAGCACCATGGTGGGTTTGCGATCGAGGCCGGCCTGGGCGTGCTGGAGCACCTGCTGGTCCTGCGTCAGGAACTGGCGCATCAGCGGCTGGGCGATGGGCTTCAGCAGGTTCAGGGCCGGCATGTTCCAGTACAGCGCGTTGGTGAGCATCGTGCGGTTCTGGGTCAGGGGCGTGGCGAAGGTGTAGTTCGCGACCCGCTTGGTGCCCGCCTCGATCCGCTCCAGGCGCACCCCCGGCAGGCGGAATTCGATCTCGACGGAGGGCGCGCCGCCGAGCAGCCGGTAGACCGGGGAACTCGTGGTGGTGGCGTGGCTCGTCATGGTGAAGCCGTGCTGGGTCGGCGTGAAGGTCTTGACCTTCTCGCGCAGCTCCTTCGAGGGCCGGAACCACCAGGAATCGTGGACGAAGGCGACGTGGCCGGGATCGACGAGGCTCAGCGTCGTCAGGTCGAACGAGGCTTCGACCACCAGTTCCACCACCACGCAGCCAGCCGGCGTAAAGCCCAGTTCCGGCAGGGCGGCCGCGGGTGAGCCGGTCGGCGGCCCGAGATAGGGATTGACCCAGGCGAAGCCGGCGCTCTCCCGGATCGGGAAGCGCTGCACGGCGATGCGCGAGAAATCGGCGTTGTCGGAGGCCGACAGCGTCGGGACGTCGCGGCAGCGCCCGTCGGTGCCGAAGCGCCAGCCGTGGAACGGGCAGGTCAGGGCGTCGCCGTCGAAGCGGCCCTTCGACAGGGCCATGCCGCGATGGGGGCAGCGGTCGCGCAGCGCGAAGGGCGCGCCGGAGGCCTCACGGCCGAGGACAATCTGCTCGCCGTTCAGCTCGACGGCGCGCAACGCACCCGCCTTCAGAGCATCCGAGCGGCCGACGCAGTACCAAGCGTCGGGCAGCGGCTGACGCATGGCATCCGGATGCAAGGCGTCCGAGTGGATGGCGTCCGGGTCGAGCGCCGCCTCGTCGGGCGCCGGCATCCGCAGGGATGAGGACATGGGGTGGGGTCGGTCCGTGGCCGGTGGGCGACACACGGGGCCGCTCCACCCTGGGGAGAAGGCCTGACGCTTTAGACCTCCGGTGAAGCCGAGGCCAGCGCAGTGCTCGCCCGACCCGGACTGGGTCAGGAGGGGAGCGGCGGATGGGCGCGGCCGGGCCCCTTTTCAAACCCGCCGGGGCTCACTAGCTTTGGCTCACCCGCAACGAACGAAAGGAGGTGATCCAGTGTCTCATTGTCATCAGCCGCTCACCCCGGCCCCCCGGACCTGGACCGTCGCCTCCGGCGCAGCCTTCTAGCGCTCGACGCGAACGAGACAGTTTCGGCCGGACACGAGTGGTTCGGCAATGGAAGGGCCGCCCTGCGAGGGGCGGCCCTTCGGTGTTTCAGGCCCCCAAAACGGGTGGTCTCAGACCGCGCTGCGGTGCTGGAAGATCGGCTGGGCCAGAGCCTCGGCCCGCGCCGCCCACAGGTCGCGCTCGCTGCGCATCTCGCTGAAATTCGCCGCATCGGCGGTGATCCGGACGCGCAGATCGCGGATTTCCTGCTCGAACTCGGCCTGAAGCGCGACGAGATGGTCGCGCTCGCCCCGGACCGTCTCCAGATCGCGCATCTCCTCCTCGACATGGGCGCGCAGGCTGCGCAACTCGCGGGCGATGACGCCCTGGAGCGCGTCGTAGCGGTCGGTCTCGACCTTGAGCTTCGCCTTCAGCATGATGTTCTCCGCCATCAGGTCCGAGACGTCCGCATCTTCGGCACTGGCCGGTGCCGGCGTCACCACCCGTGGGGTCCACGACTTGTTGGTCTCGGGCGCCCGGGTTTCCGGGGCCGGTTCGGCGAGGCGGGCAGCCTCGCGGACGGGCGTCGCGGCGGCCGGCGTCTCGGTGACCGCCTTCATGGCCGCGAGCCAGTCGCGCAGCGGCCCGGGTTGAGGCCGGGCGGCCGGGTCGTACGGGGATGGGTGACGGGCGGCTTCCGACATCGGCTGGTCCTCGACTCTTGAGAATCATCCGACCAAAACATGCTTAACGAAGCGTAAAGAACGCCGCCGTCAGGGTGTGCCGAAGCGGATTTCACCCCGCTCCTGTCTGAGCGCCCAGGTCTCGGCTCCGGCGCCCCGTCCCCTTCCCTCTTCAGGACTGAAGACGCCATGACGCGCGACACCGCCGATGCCCTCGACTCCTCTGTCCTCGAATCCTCCGCTCTCGAATCTTCCGCGCTCGCCGGCCTGCCGGGTATCCGCCACGCCTTCTTCACCCGGCGCGGCGGCGTGTCCGAGGGACTCTATGCGGGGCTCAATGGCGGGCTCGGCTCCGATGATGCGCCCGCGCATGTGGCCGAGAACCGGCGCCGGATGTGCGCCCGCCTCGGCGTGGCGGAAGATCGGCTGATCAGCCTGTATCAGGTTCATTCCGCCGAGGTGGTGGTGGTCGAAGGGCCGATACCCCTGGATCAGCGCCCGAAAGCGGACGCGATGGTGACGCGCGTGCCCGGCCTGGCGCTCGGAATCGCCACGGCCGATTGCGGCCCGATCCTGTTCGCCGACGCGCAGAACCGCGTGGTCGGCGCCGCCCATGCGGGCTGGAAGGGTGCACTCACCGGGGTGATCGGTGCCACGGTCGACGCCATGGAGCGCCTCGGCGCCGAGCGCAGCCGCATCGTCGCGGTGCTGGGTCCGACGATCGGTCAGGCTTCGTACGAGGTCGGCCCGGATTTCATCGCGCGCTTCCATGCGGAAGCCCCGGGTTTCGAGCGCTTCCTGAGGCCAGGACCGCGCGCGGAGCACGCGCAGTTCGACCTGCCCGGCTTCATCGCCGCGCGCCTCGCCGAGACCGGAATCGGGACGGCCGGCGATCTCGGGCGCTGCACCTACGCGGACCCGGAGCTGTTCTACAGCTATCGCCGGACCACCCACCGCCGGGAACCGGATTACGGCCGCCTGATCTCGGCCGTCGCCCTCGCCGACGGATCCGACCAGCCCCCTGCGACAATCTGTCAGGGTCGTTAACGCGGAAAAGCGTGGCCGCAGATGAACCTTGGCCATTCGCGGACGTTCGGTGTTCACGGAGTGGGTAAGAATAAGACGAGCATCGCCACAAAGGGGCCGCGTTCACTGCGGCTGGCGTGTTCGTAACGCAACAGCTTCTTGCACGCTGCTGGATTAAAGACGGGGAACTGCAGCGGACGCCACCAGCAAAAGTGGTGCCGTTTTCCAACGGTTAGAGGACCAGACCATGAAATCCTTCCTTCGCGGCGCCACCGCGCTCGCCGGCATCGCACTCGCCGGTTCCGCTTTCGCTGCCGACCTGCCGCGTCGCCAAGCTCCGCCGCCGGTGTTCGTGCCGGTGCCGGTGTTCACCTGGACCGGCTTCTACGCTGGTTTCAACGCCGGTTACGGCTTCGACGCCTCCAGCCGCGACACCAACGTCTACAACAACGTGTTCCCGAACCTCGTGCGTGGCCCGAACGGCCTCG